>CAXSIE010000236.1:0-8083 GCA_964237295.1 uncultured Flavihumibacter sp.
ATGCCAAGTAAAACAATTGCAATTATCAGGATCAAAAATCCTGAAACAGGTTTAGTAGTCTTTTCCATGATAAAAAGTTTTTGATATCAATTTGATATCAAATGTATATCATATGCTTATATAATCAAAACTTTTTTTATTTTCAGATAATGAAAAAACTCATACTTTTTATCGCAGGCTTCATGCTTTGTCAATTCATTAAAGCCGGAAGGGTGGATACCTTCTCTGTATATAGCACAGTGATGAATAAAAATATTTCCTGCGTAATCATTAAACCTGATTCCTACAGAAATGACAGTCTCCGGTATCCCGTACTGTACCTTCTTCATGGTTATAGTGGCAATTATAGCCAATGGATATCATTAGCGCCTCAATTAAAAAATAAAGTAGACGAGCTTCAGCTTATTATTGTTTGTCCAGACGGAGGTTTCAGCAGCTGGTATTTTGATAGCCCGATCGATTCGTCAGTACGTTATGAAACTTTTATCAGCAAAGAAGTAACCGGTTACATTGATAAAAATTATCACACTATAGCCGGCAACAAGCATCGGGCCATTTCAGGCTTAAGTATGGGAGGACATGGTGGACTATACCTTGCCACCAGGCACAGAGATATTTATGGAGCAGCAGGAAGTATCAGCGGTGGCGTAGATATAAGACCGTTCCCTAACAACTGGGATCTTAAAAAAAAGTTGGGAGACAGTATTTGCTGTAAAGAAAACTGGGAGAATAATACCGTAATTAATATTGTTGGAAACCTGAAAAACGGAGATATTGCGCTTATCATAGATTGCGGTACACAGGATTTCTTTATACAGGTTAATCGCAATCTTCACCAGAAATTACTGGGAATGAAAATAGATCATGATTATACGGAACGGCCCGGTGCGCATAATAACGATTACTGGAAAAACAGCATTGATTACCAGTTGCTTTTTTTTAAAAAGTTTTTTGAAGGAGCTTAAGGTTTCCTTTAGTAACCTGTGCTTCCATTCCTTACTTTTATTTTCTTCTTACCTGCGTTTTGTTTTTCGTACTCCAACACCTCTTTAGGTTTATCAACTTTTTTTTCTGTAGTTGAGGAAGATGCCACTGATACATCTTTCTTTTTACCTTCCAGCGTTCCTAAAAAATATTCTTCTTCCTTTGTAATAAATTTTGTTACCGAGTCATAATACGTCCAGTGACCATGACGTATACCGGCGCCTTCATTCTTTACAATAACCTTTCTGTAATGGTCTGGCTTGTCAACATCTTCAATTACTAGGGTATCGTATAATTTATCAGGATTAAGCGCTTTCCAATTCTCTTCTCTTAAGAGTTCACCCAGTCCGTTAAAGTACATACTCTTACCGTCTTTATTGCCCCATTTATAATTTTCCACTGCAAGCAGGTCGCCCATAAGGGTATACCTGCGCCAGGGCCCTTCTCTTTTATCTTTAACAAACAATCCTTCTTCTTCATATCCGGGCTCGCCCCGCAACTGGTTCACATGTATTACCCATTTTCCCTGTTTCAACCCTTTGGAATCAATACTATTCAGGGTATCGCCATTTTCACCAATCTTATAACTTTTCAATTGGCCATAACCATTAACAGCGAACAACAAGCTACACAAAAAGATAAAACGCATAATTTTTAATTTAAAGCTGACAATTATATCAAACGTTTTTTAAATCCTGTCATTGTATTAAAGAAAACCAACAGCTTTATATAAAGTTACAACAGTTACCATATCATGCCATAAATGTTACCTTCCACAAAAATCAAATGCGCCAATAACCTCAATATTTAACATATTTTACACTAATAACTTCAATTAATATTTATCCAGAATAAACTTGTGTCCAAACTTTAAACGGGAACTTTAATCCCAGCTATGTAAACACATATCTTTGCAACCTTAATAAATAAAATGAAATATATCTTACTGGCACTGATTTTTTTGATACAGGCACAGGTTTCAATCGCTCAGAAACTGACTATTGATCAAATGAAAGCAGGTATTGAAAAAGCGGCCAATCCTGTCGCGTATGTCAGAGAAGTATTAAAGAAGAAATATAAGATAGATACCATTGTGGTAATGAGCACCAGTAAATTCATTGGTATGGCGGATAGTATTGCTTACACAGGCAAGAAAGGAAAAGTGTACGGCCCTATAGAAAAAAAATACCTGGTTATGGTATTGGGAAGGGCTCCTAATAAGTTCAATCGCGTAAGCCAGATATTCATTGATACGGCCACCTTCAGAAGACGCATTGCAGATTCTTTAGCCAATAGCATTGTAAGCAGGATAAAAGAAGGTACATCAAGTTTTGAGGATATGGCGCAGGCTTATTCAATGGGTGGTGAAGCCAAAACCAAAGGCGATCTGGGATGGATAGCAAAAGGTTCCATTCTTCCTGAAATCGAGAAGGAGCTGGCCGTGCGAAAAAAAGGAGAAGTCTTTAAGGTCTGGAGTCGCACAGGTGTGCATGTAGTCAAAAAAACCTCCGATACAAAAGAAGATACCGGCTTTGCCTTACTGCTTAGAGTATTTATATGATGTGGAGCAGTATCCCGGCTTATATACAATCTATTTGAAGTACTCAATAGCTAATTCATATCCCCTCAGGCCTAGTCCGCTGATGGTTCCTTTACATTTAGCAGAGACATGAGATATTTTTCTAAAATCTTCCCGGGCATGAACATTACTGATATGAACTTCAATAACAGGCGTTGTAATGGCCGCAATAGCATCCCCCAAAGCAACGGAAGTATGGGTGTAACCACCCGGATTTATTATAATACCCTCGTAATCGAACCCGAACTTTTGTACCTGGTTGATTAATTCACCTTCAACATTGCTTTGAAAATAAGAAAATGTTATCATAGGATATTTTATCTGCAATCGTGCAAAAAATGATTCAAAATCTTCAGATCCATAAATTCCCGGTTCTCTTTTTCCCAGAAGATTTAAATTAGGCCCGTTGATTATAGCGATCTTCATAATTATTAATGGTTAATGATTAATTATTAACGGACGGTTACCTGATGTTTAATTGCTTTCGTGTTGAAATTGAGACCACTAACCGTTAAGCATTAATAATTAAACATTAATCCTTAAGATTTGTGCTCTTTCACCATATATAAAAATTCATCAAATAAATACCTTGAATCATGCGGACCAGGCATAGACTCCGGATGATATTGAACAGAAAAAGCAGGTTTGCCTTTAATACGAATGCCTTCAATAGAGGAATCATTCAGGTTAACATGAGTGATCTCTATATGATCAGCGTTTTTAACACGTTCCGGATCAACACCGAACCCGTGATTCTGGGTAGTAATCTCACACTTACCGGTAAACAGGTTTTTTACCGGATGATTCAGGCCCCTGTGGCCATGGTGCATTTTAAAAGTTGGAATATCATTTGCCAATGCCAGTAACTGGTGGCCCAGACAAATGCCGAATAATGGCTTTTCTTCTTTAAGAATATCCTTCATTGTTTGAACAGCATAGTGCATTGCAGCCGGATCACCCGGTCCGTTAGAAATAAAATAGCCATCTGCATTAAACTCTTTCAATTCTGCAATAGTTGTTTTGGCCGGAAACACTTTTACATAAGCCCCGCGTTGCGTCATGCAGGTCAGGATATTTTTTTTAATTCCATAATCCATTGCAGCAATCTTTATCGAAGAAGAAGGATCACCCAATTCATAACTTTCTGAAGTACTAACCAGGCTGGCCAATTCAAGTCCATCCATAGAAGGAACCTTTTCCAGCTTTTCTTTCAGTTCTTCCACATCCATTATTTCAGAGGAAATAATACAGTTCATAGCACCCTTGATTCGAACTTCGGTAACCAGCGCCCTGGTATCTACACATTCTATAGCTACGATTTTATTTTGTATCAGATAGTCGTTTAATGAACCTTTAGCCATTTTGCGTGAGTATTGCTCTTCCAGGTTGCGTCCTATCAATCCACGGATTTTAACATCGGAAGATTCCACATCGTCATCCATAACTCCGTAATTTCCTACGTGCACATTGTTCATAATCAGCACCTGTCCGTAATAGCTAGGGTCGGTAAAAACTTCCTGGTAACCGGTCATGCCGGTATTAAAGCAAATTTCACCAGTAGTAGTGCCAATCATTCCGAAAGCCTTACCGTGGTGTACCGTTCCATCTTGTAATAATAAAATAGCTGGTAATTGTGTATTAGACATAGTTACAGTAAAAGTTTTGCAAAGAAAAGAAATATGAGAGTAATGATTAATTATTAATTGTTAATACATCAATGCTGTTGACTATGATCCAATTTCGCAGTATTTCTCTGTGTACCTTGTTGAAACCTGCAATACTGATTCCTCATTTTAATAATCATAATATCAACCGCAAAAAAAAGCAGGACTTTGTTAAGTCCTGCCATGAATATATTTTAAAACATACTTATTCAGCAGGTTTCTCTTCGGCTTTTGATTCTTCATTGGAAGTTTCAACAGGCGGCGTTTCTTCTGCAGTAGCAACGGCTGCCGGTGTATCAACGCCGGTTGTTTCAGTGCCCGGTGCTTCGACGCCAGCTTTCCTACGGCTTCCGGCACGGCGGGTTCTTTTGCCAGTCTCAGCTTTTGTATCTTCTATCTTATTATATAATTCGTTGAAATCAACAAGTTCAATCAGAGCCGTTTCAGCATTATCTCCAACACGGGCACCCAACTTAATAATACGGGTATAACCACCGGGACGACCGCCTACTTTCTGAGCAACAGTGCTAAAAAGTTCCTTTATTGCTTCTTTATCTTTTAAATAGCTAAACACTACACGATGCTGGTGCGTGGTATTTTCCTTCGCCTTGGTAATCAGCGGCTCAATATATACCCTGAGAGATTTTGCTTTGGCTACAGTTGTAACAATTTTTTTGTGCTGAATCAACTGGCAGGCCAGGTTGCTTAACAATGCTTTCCGATGAGAAGCTGTTCGGCCCAGGTTATTAATTTTGTCTCCGTGACGCATGACTTTTAGTTTTATACCCTGTACCGTGTCAGGAATTACAGGATTGTTATGTATAAGAGATTATTTATTATTCATCATCCAGTTTCAGCTTGCTAAGATCCATACCGAAGTGCAAGCCTCTTTCAGTAAGTACCTGTTCAATTTCAGCCAAACTTTTCTGACCAAAATTCCTGAATTTCATCAAGTCTTCCTGTTCATATTGAACTAATTCGCTCAAGGAATTGATCTTAGCTGCTTTCAGGCAATTAAATGCACGTACGGAAAGATCAAGATCCTCCAAAGGTGTTTTCAACACTTTTCTCAGTTGCAAAGTTTGTTCATCAACGAGGTCTTCTTTCTTTTCTTCCTTATTATCAAATGTGATGTTCTCATCTGTAATAATCATAAGGTGTTGAATCAGTATCCTGCTTGCCTGCTTAACTGCTTCTTCCGGATGGATGGTACCATCTGTGTTAACTTCAATGATCAGCTTTTCGTAGTCGGTTCTTTGTTCAACGCGGGTATTTTCAATGCTATATTTTACATTTTTAATAGGAGTAAAAATAGAATCGATAGGGATATATCCGAATGGAGCGTCTTTTAGCTTGTTATCTTCAGCAGGAACATAACCTCTTCCTTTTCCGATTGTTAGTTCAACATCAAATTTACCGGAAGGATCCATGGTACAGATCAGTAATTCAGGATTCATGATCTGAAAAGACTGGGTACCTTCCTGAATTATAGCTGCAGTAAACTCACTTTTACCTTTAATATGTAAAGTGATTTTCTCGTTTCCTACTTCATGATCCACAATTTTCTTAAACCGAACCTGTTTAAGATTCAGGATTATTTCAGTAATATCTTCTGTTACTCCCTTAATAGTAGCAAATTCATGATCGGCTCCTTCTACTCTGATGCCTACTATAGCATATCCTTCCAGTGAGCTTAATAATACCCTGCGTAAAGTGTTACCTACGGTTACACCAAAACCAGGTTCTAAAGGACGGAATTCAAATTGTGCTTCAAAATCCGTAGCTTTTTGGAGAACAATTTTGTCAGGTTTCTGGAAATTTAAAATGGCCATATTATCTATTTCAGATTTATTTAATGTGTGCGATTTGCTTCAGTTAGATACAATAATTATTTACTGTACAACTCCACAATCAGCTGCTCTTTAATATTTTCCGGAACGTTCTCCCTTTCAGGATATCCCAGAAACACGCCTTTCTTTTCAGCTTCATTCCAGTCGAGCCAGCTAAACCTGGGATTTTTAACGCCCATCTGGCTGGTAATGCCAACGTTTTCAGCAGCAGCATGTTTCAGCGCTATAACATCTCCTGGTTTTAGCTGAAATGAAGGAACATTTGTTACCTCACCATTTACAGTAATATGTTTATGTGAAACGAGCTGTCGGGCACCACCACGTGATGGAGAGATCCCTAAGCGGAATACCGCGTTATCTAAACGGGCTTCCAGTAATTTTATTAGATTTTCACCTGTAACACCACGACGGCGTGATGCTTCTTCAAAAGTTTTACGGAACTGGCGTTCCAGTACACCATAGGTGTATTTGGCTTTTTGCTTTTCACGCAATTGCAGTGCGTATTCTCCCAGGCTTTTGCGCTTACGGGAAGCTCCATGCTGCCCCGGAGGATTGCTGTTTTTGCTCAGCCATTTACCATTACCTAAAATAGGTTCACCAAAAATTCTTGAAATTTTAGTCTTAGGACCAGTGTAACGTGCCATAAATAATTGTGTGATTTTTTAGTTATGATGTACGATCCTTAAAAATCTTAAAAATTAATCGTACATCCAGTTATAAATAAAAGCACGAAAAAGAAATATACGTACCTGATGTACGCCTTATACCTGATTCGTAGCGAATTTAGACTCTTCTCTTTTTTGGAGGACGGCAGCCATTATGCGGAAGTGGTGTAACGTCTTTTATTTGTGTTA
Source organism: uncultured Flavihumibacter sp. (assembly GCA_964237295.1). GTDB lineage: Bacteria > Bacteroidota > Bacteroidia > Chitinophagales > Chitinophagaceae > JADCRZ01. The sequence goes on from CAXSIE010000236.1 coordinate 6,932, forward strand.
TTTCGATGCCAGAGTTACTAAGGGCGCGAATGGCGCTTTCTCTTCCAGAACCAGGGCCTTTCACAAATACGTCAACTCTTTTTAAACCGGCATCAAAAGCCACTTTTGCAGCATCTGAAGAGGCCATCTGGGCTGCATAAGGAGTGTTCTTTTTAGAACCTTTAAAACCCATTTTTCCAGCGCTGCTCCAGGAAATTACCTGGCCCTGCTTGTTTGTCAAACTAATGATGATGTTGTTAAAGCTTGCTGTGATATGGGCATCACCATAACTTTCAACTTCTACAATTCTTTTTTTAGCAGCTACTTTTGCGCTGCTTGCCTGTGCTTTTGCCATAATTTAATTAATCGAGGTAATCTTATAAATTAATATGTCCCACTGTTTGTAGGATGTATCAACCCTACTCCGGAAACCGGGATCTGGCGTTGATGCTTTATATTTAAAATTGCAGATTTACCGTAGTCTATCTGCAATCCACTATAATCAGCGGTTATTTCTTCGGTGCCTTTTTCTTGCCGGCAACTGTCTTACGTTTACCTTTACGAGTACGGCTGTTAGTACGGGTACGTTGACCGCGAACCGGTAATCCCCTGCGGTGACGCAGGCCGCGATAACAGGCAATATCCAGTAAACGCTTGATGCTCATCTGAACTTCAGAGCGCAACTGGCCTTCCACTTTAAATTCATTGGTTATAAGCGAACGGATAGCATTTAACTCTTCATCATTCCACTGATTTACCTTCTTGTTTACATCAATACCTGATGAATTAAGAATGTACTGTGCAGTAGAAAGGCCAATACCATAAATATAGGTTAGTCCTATTTCGCCTCTCTTATTTTTGGGTAAATCCACACCGGCAATACGAGCCATATTTTAATTTTATAGTTTAGGTTGATATTCATACTAGTTTATGAAAAAGCCTATTATGACAAGAACTTGATCAATAACTATGTTATCCCTGACGTTGCTTAAAACGGGGATTTTTTTTGTTGATGATGTACAATTTGCCTTTTCTTCTTACAATTTTGCAATCAACACTTCGTTTTTTAATGGATGCACGAACTTTCATGTTCTTAATTTTTTTCTTTAACTGCAAAAGCAGGGAAAGATACTTGCTAATTGATTTTTTCAGGAAACCACTGACCGGCCTCCT
>CAXSIE010000237.1:0-8038 GCA_964237295.1 uncultured Flavihumibacter sp.
ACCAGGATGTGGCGCTTACAGAGCTGCAACGTTTTCTTGCCGGTTATCCAGGCTCCACTTACAACAATGAAGCAAAGGAATTACTGGTAGCTGTTCTGGCCAATACTAATAATTATAAAGATGCACTTACCTTGCTGGCAAGCCTGCAATCGCCATCAGAAAATGCAAAGCGGCAGTATTCTAAAATACTTTACGGCAGGGCTACGGAACTGGTGAATGATGGTTTGCTGGTTTCAGCAAATGAAATGCTTGATAAGGCTTTGAAAGACCCTTACAATGCATCGGTTCTGCCTTATGTGAATTTCTGGAAAGGGGAAATTTCTTTTCGTCTGAGTAATATTGATGATGCCATCAAATATTACTTTGAGTATTTAAAATCACCTTCCGTTAATGGTGAGATAAATCCCGTTAATGCCAAATATAACCTGGGCTATTGTTTCCTCAAAAAAGAAAATTATAAACAGGCCCTGGGATTTTTTGAACAGGTTGGTAAAACGCCTCGGATCAATTCGCCGGCAATGGAACAGGATGCTTACATCCGCAGCGCCGATTGTTTTTATATGAGCAGGGATTTTAAAAGAGCCCTTGGAATGTACGACCAGGTGTTAAGCTTTTCCTGGCCGTCTTCCGACTATGCCACCTTTCAGAAAGCACTTGTGGCAGGGGTTACCAGCTCCGGTGAAAAGGTTCGGTTGCTTCAGTCCATACCACGTGTTTATCCTTTATCAACGCTCGTTCCGGATGCCAACCTGGAAATTGCCAACAGCTATTTATCTGATGAAAAATACCAGGAATCCATTCCATACTTGAAAAATGTTGTCAGTGCAACAAGTGGTGAAGTGTTAAAACCCAGGGCATTGTTAAAGATGGGCATTGCCTATTATAACCTTAATAATAATAAGGAAGCACTGAACCAGTTGAACCAGTTATTGAAACAATATCCTAATTCTATTGAGGCGGAAGAAGGGTTGGAGAATGCAAAAACAATTTATGTGGAAGAAGGTAAAACCAGTGACTATGTAGCTTTTGCAAAGAGCCTGGGTAAGGAGATCTCCAGCAGCCAGGAAGATTCGCTCACCTATACTGCTGCAGAAGTTCAATTCAACAATGGCAGCTTTGACGCAGCACTGGACAGGTTTGAAAATTATCTCAGTAAGTTCCCGGATGGCAAGTATTCGCTGGAAGCAAACTATTATAAAAGCGAAATATATAACAACAAGAAAGACCTGAAAAAAGCAGCAGCCGGTTATGAGGTGGTTGCAAACAGGGTGCCCAATAAATTTGGTGAGAAGTCGTTGTTGCAGGCGGCAAGGTTGAACTTTTTCGAGATCAAAAATTATGATAAGGCGGAACAATATTTTACAAAACTTAAGGAATTTGCCAGTAACCAGGAAAATAAATTAGAAGCCATGCGCGGTTTGTTGCGCAGCCAGTTTCAACTGCAAAAATGGACTGCCGGCACGGACAACGCTAAAGACCTGCTTGCTCAGAAAGGAAGCAGTACGGATGATAAAGTGCTGGCGAATTTTGCCCTGACAAAAGCGGCTCAGGCAGGCAACCAGTGCGAGTCGGCCATAAGTTATTTCAGGTTGGTAGTTAGCATAAACAAAGCTTCGTATGGCGCTGAATCGAGGTATGAAATTGCCAATTGTTTGTTGCAGGAGGATAAATTAAAAGACGCTGAGAAAGCGGCTTTTGAAGTGGTTAATAAAGCAGGTTCGTATGGTAACTGGGTTACCAAATCATATATATTGCTGGGTGATATTTACTTTAAGCAGAAGGATTATTTTAATGCCAAAGCAACATTTCAAAGCGTAGTACAGAATGCTGCCACCCCTGAATTAAAATCCGAAGCACAACAAAAGCTCGATAAGGTGGTGGAAGCTGAAAACAAAGAAAGTAAAGTGGGAACGTAGCATTCAATGTAAATCTACTCCCAACGACAATTAAATCATGAATTTCTAATTGCCGTAAGCTGATAGCTGATCGCTGGCAGCCGATAGCCTTTAACAAATTAGCAGATGATAAAAAAACAATCAATCGTTTCATCCATCATCATGTTGATGATTAGCACTATGCTTGTGGAACATTCTATAGCTCAGGATACTCTTAAAAGAAAAACGATTGAAATAACTTCAACATTCAAACCGGTTCTCAGGGATGCTGTAAAAATTAACTTCAATGCTGCACCGCCGGCCGTTGATTCTTCCAGGCCATCTTTAAAGTATAACCTGCCTGTTCAAAATTTATCTTTTACCTATGTGCCTGTTCCCCTTAAGCCGGTAGCACTGGATGCAGGCGCTGATTCCGCATGGAAATACAGTAACTATATCAAAGCCGGGGTTGGCAATGTGCACCTTCCCTTTCTGCAGTCGGGATTTAGTTTCGGAGATGGGAAAAATACTTATTTCAATGTTTTTGCAAAGCACTTGTCGTCAAAAGGAAGTTTGCCTTTTCAAAAAAACAGTCAGACGGCTGCCCGTGCAGAAGCAACTTATAAAACACCGAAGAACCTGGAATGGAATGCAGCAGTTGGATTTAAAAGTGATGACTATTTTTTTTATGGTTACCAGCCGGCAACGCTTGTATTTGACAAGGAAGAACTGCGTCAACGGTTTCAGACATTCATTGGTAAAATCAGTCTGCGCAATATAGAGCCTACTACTTACGGATTGAATTATAACCCTGATTTTAAAACATCCGTGTTCAGTGGTAAGAATGAATTCAGAAAAGCTACTGAATCTAACACGGTTTTAAATCTTCCGCTTCAGAAAAGTATCGGTAAAACCTTTGGCATTAAACTGGGCGTTACCGCAGACCTAACCAGTTACAGGCCGGCTAACAAAACAAAAATTCAAAATAATTTATATTATTTTTCTCCTTCATTGCTGCTGAAAACACCGAATCTTTACATGGAGGCCGGTTTAATACCATCATGGGACAATGGCGTGTTTGCCACGCTGCCCAACTTTATGGCTGATATAACTACCAACGACAAACGCTTTACTTTACAATTAGGCTGGATCGGTTATTATAATAAAGGTTCTTACGAACGTTTTGCCTCTATCAATCCATGGATCATGCAGCCCGATCAGTTGCTGAATACCCGTGTACAGGAAAGATATGCAGGGTTTAAGGGATCGGTGCTGAACCATTTTACCTACAGTGCTAAAGCCGGCTTTGTTTCATACCGCAACATGCCATTATTCATAAATGACAGTACTGATGGCAAAACATTTTTAACAGTATATTCATCCTCTCTTGAAGCCATACAGTTTCATGGTGAGATCGGTTATACACAAGGTGAAACTTTTAGCGCAGCCGCTAAGCTGACATGGAATCAATACTCAAAAATTAAGGATCAGACAAGGGCCTGGGGATTGATTCCCCTCGAACTGGATGTTAATTTCAACTGGGAGGTATTGCACAATGTATGGTTAAAGAGTGACCTGTTTGCCTGGGACGGCGCTGCTTACCAGACCAGTAAAAAAGAAGCCAGAAAGGGTGAAGGCGCCTTTGATCTTAATGCCGGACTGGATGAATAACATTTTTAATAACCGCTACGAACGCTGGCACCAATATCCGGTTTACGGCTTTAACGTGCTCGGTGGCGTGGTGTTCAGCTTTTAATCATGCCATCCATATGATAGAAACCCTCAACAAATACCTGATCCAACATAAAAGCATCAATATTCCCGGACTCGGCACCATTTTTATCGAGCATTTGCCGGCAGTATTCGATGTGGTGAACAAAAGAATTTTGCCTCCTCATTATGAATTCAGGTTTAATAAATATTTTGATGCGCCCGATAAAGAATTTTTCAACTACCTCTCTTATGAAAGGAATATTCCTGATTATGAAGCGATCCGGTTATACAACCAGTTTGCGGAGGACCTGCGTAATACCATCAAGGAGGACGACAAAGCGGAATGGAGCGGCGTAGGAGTCTTCACAAAGAATAGTTCCGGCGATATGTTATTTGAATCAGTAAGCAATCCCGCTTCACTATATGCCCCTGTACCGGCAATAAGAGTAGGACGTGATAAGGCTGATCATCCCGTACCGGTGATGGAACAGGAAAAGACCAGAATTGAAACGGCGGATTTGATAAATGAGGAAACAATAGAAACGCCGGTTGTTCAAAAGGAAACCTGGTGGATATATGCCCTGATCTTGTTTATAGTTGCATTACTGTTTATGATCTTTCATTTTTATCAAAATGGTTTTAGCCTTGTGGCTGTAGCGAACAGGCAAGCGGTTGAGTTTAATGCCAATTAAGGTTACCGCTGAGTTATTTGATAATTCTTGAACCACGGAAGCAGTGCGGTCCAAAGAGACAGAGTTGCTTGTGCATGGCCACGCAACACTTTCGTGTCTCTCCCTGCCGCCCTGTCTCTGTGGTTCAAGAACGCTGATGATTGCGTAACAAGCTTACTACATTAACAACCCAGTTGCTGATTTAATTATCATCACATGGTTTTTCTTTTCTTTATTTGTATTTCAATATGTTGATTTTTCATGGGTATTATCAATTATGCTTATTGTCCCTGTTGCGGTTCAGATAACATGTTTCATAAGTTAACGGCAAAAGACCATACTGTTTCAGAGGAAAAATTTGAGGTATGGCATTGCAATGCGTGCAGTATCCGGTTTACACAAAATATTCCGGATCAGTCATCCATCGGGAGATACTATCAATCTGAAAATTACATCTCTCACACAGATACAAAAAAGGGATTGATTAATTCAATTTATCATATCGTTCGTAAAAGAACATTGCATCAGAAACAACGATTGGTAGAAAAGTTTACTGGTTATAAGAACGGAAATTTACTGGACCTCGGTGCAGGAACCGGTGCTTTTTCAAGCCACATGAAAGATGCAGGATGGAATGTTATCGGATTGGAACCCGATGAAACAACACGCCTGCGTGCCTTTGAATTACATGGTATTTCACTGCAAGGCACCGATGCGCTTTTTATATCGGCACCGGCATCTTTTGAGGCAGTAAGCATGTGGCATGTGCTGGAACATGTTCATGCACTGCACGATTACCTCGAACAGATAAACAGGGTTTTAAAGCCTTCCGGCAAGGCATTTATTGCAGTGCCGAACTACACTTCTTTCGACGCCGAAGTGTATAAAGAATATTGGGCCGCATATGATGTGCCGCGGCATTTATACCATTTTTCACCGCGTTCCATGAAGTTATTAATAGAAAAGCATGGAATGAAGCTCAACCTGCTTCAGCCCATGTGGTATGACAGCTTCTATGTTTCCTTGTTAAGCGAGCAGTATAAAACCGGTAAGCCGGGAAATATGCATGCTGCAAAGAATGGACTGCTTTCCAACCTTAAAGCGTTTAACAATCCCGGAAAGTGCAGCTCGGTTATTTATGTTATCGGCAAATGATGCCGCCATTATCTCCGCGGTTCATCAACCTCCGGCTAAAACCGCACTTCATACAAATGCGGCCAGGCTTTACCGGTAACATAAGTCTTGTTGGCAGCGGAATCATAGGCGATCCCATTCATTTCCAATGCCTGCGGATTTTTGGCTTTTAATTCATTATCCAGCGAGGTAAAATCAAGTTTTCCAACCACTCTTCCGCTTGCCGGATCTATTTTCAGAATATAACTGGTGCCATATTGATTTGCATAGATATAACCCTTGATGTACTCTAGTTCGTTGATATTGCCTACAGGTCCGTTGTTATCCTGTACACCAACAATTTTTAAAACCTTCAACGTTTCAGGATCAAGGTATTGAAGATTACTGGTGCCGTCGCTCATGATCAGGTTAGTGCCATCATTAGTAAGCGCCCAGCCCTCACCGGGAATCGGAAATTCCTTTATTTTTTTAAATGTTTTTGCATCGTACACAAATCCGATATGGCTTTCCCAGGTAAGCTGGTACAACTTGCCTCCCAGTATATTAATGCCTTCTCCGAAATAACTTGTATCCAGCATCACTTTTTTCTGAAAAGTTCCCGTCTTTAAATCTACAGGACCAAACCAGGATTTAAAGTTATTTGACTGGGGCTGTCCCCCGGTGCTCTCATACAACTGGCCATCATGCACTAAAAGTCCTTCGGTAAAAGCGGATGTATCATGCGGGTATATGTTAACCACGGAATAATTAACAATTGCAGGCGCCATGGTAGCGGTTGTTTCCACTTTCCCATTACCATCGCTTTCATTCCCATTATTGGAACAGGAGGCTAAAAAAAGTGCAGACGCAATAACAATAAAAAAATTTTTCATGTAAATATGATAATGCGCAAATGTACAATTCCATTAAGGAGATAAATGGAACATTTTGCTAAAGTTATGTAGATTGGGTTCAGATACTTTGCGGAAAATCATTCTTTTACACTACTGCCTACATAAATCTGCGACAGAAACAACATTACAACGGGCATAAAGACACACTTTTTTTTAAAACTCTATTACAATCAATACCGTTCCTGCTCCTGTTTTGAAGGGCTTTTTAGCTTTGAAACAATTCCGGCTCAATATTTCTATAGATGTAATTCCTGCAGGTTGATATTAAATTATTGATTTCTGAGGCAGCTCCAATATCCCGTGATGACCTTTTGAAAACCCCAAAAGATATTACGATGAAAAGAATTTTACCCTTATTGATCTTCATGACAGCTTGTATCAATGCTTCAGCAAAGAAAGAAATTTCCAACAGTGCTGCAGTTGTTTCAAGCTTACAGTCAACTTCTGATACAGATATTGAAGTTATCACCATTCCGGTAGTTGTTCATGTGGTTTATAATACTACTCAGCAGAATATCAGCGATGCACAGGTTATTTCTCAGATTAATGTACTCAATAAAGATTACAGGGGTAATAATAATGACAGCAAGAACATTCCATCCTATTTTGCATCGCTCGCAGGTGATGGGGGCTTCGAATTCCGCCTTGCTACTGTTGATCCTGCCGGCTATTCAACAAGCGGTATCATAAGAAAGCAAACCAGCATACAAATGTTCGGTGTTGACGACAGGATCAAGTCTTCCGCCAGGGGAGGTGATGATACCTGGAACAGGAACAAATATTTAAATATCTGGGTGTGTAACCTTGCCGGCGGAATTTTAGGGTATACCAGTACCATAGGTTGTGCCGCGGAAAAAGATGGCGTAGTCATTCAATTTTCTGCATTCGGAACTGTTGGTTCTGCAGCTGCTCCTTTCAATCTGGGAAGGACCGCTACTCATGAAATCGGCCATTGGTTAAACCTTAAGCATATCTGGGGTGATGCCTACTGCGGTGATGACGAAATAAATGATACCCCAAAACAACGGTCCTCTAACAGGGGCAGGCCAACAGGTGAGAAATTCACCTGCGATATGAGCGGCCATGGCGACATGTACATGAATTTTATGGATCTTACCGATGATGCCGGCATGTTTATGTTTACACAGGGACAATGTAAACGTATGAGGGCTTTATTCAATGCTGGTGGACAGCGCCATGAAATACTTTCTTCGAATGCCCTTACGGGTATTGCCATCACTAAAGCGGTAGAAGCTACGGCGCCTGCTGTGGTTGCAAAATCAACGAGCGTTTTTCCGAATCCTGCACAATCAGTTATCACGATGATCTTTAGCAGCAGCAATAATAACGCAGCCCAAACAATCACTGTTTATAATAATATTGGCCAGCCTGTTATGATACAAACGATTACGGGTAGCCGGATTACCGTTAATATAAGCCAGTTGAAACCCGGGGCCTACTTCATAAAAACTACAGGCGGAGCGCCTGAAGAAATAACCAAATTCGTTAAAAACTAACACGTTGAAGAAGCGTTTACACAAAGAACGTCCTCCGTGAAAACGCTTCTTCAGCTCCGGTGTTTTCTCCGTGGTTCAAAAATTATTATAAGGACTGACAGGTTATTTATGATTTCTCATTATCATTTCAGCCACTTGTTTTCCGGCTACAGGTGCAAGTGTCACACCCATTCCGCCTAATCCAACAACACAAAAACAGCCTGGTTTTATTTCTTTTACGGTTGGAAGGTTGGCTG
>CAXSIE010000238.1:0-8018 GCA_964237295.1 uncultured Flavihumibacter sp.
CTTATTTTCAAAGAGCGATGCGGTTTTACAGGCTTACCAACCAATTTGGTGATGTTCCTGCTCCAATGCTTGAAGTTACCAGCCCAAAACTGGATTTCTTTTCAGTTAAGAGAGAGGTGATCTTACAGAAAATAAAACTTGACCTTGACTCGGCACTGCTATGGTCTTCCGATGCCGTAAATCGCGGAGATGTTACGAAAGGCGCTGTTGCACACCTGCTCACAAAAGTGAACCTGGCATTAGGTAATTTCGATGAGGCTATTACCGCTGCTAACAGTCTTATAAACGGTAGTGTTTACAGTTTGATGAGGACGCCTTTTGGTTCTGCAGCGGCTCCTTCCATTCCTACTCCCGGTTCTATATTACCAACCGTATTACCACATAATGTGATCTGGGACCTTCATCGCCCTGAAAACAAGTCGCTGGGCGCTAATAAAGAAGGATTGTATATGATCATTGACCGTTTTGGTGATGGCGGTAATGATGGTGGAATTCAGATCATGCGTAATTCAACGGCACAATGGGGTGGAACTACTATTAATACAGCATCCGTGAGAAGAGGTTCCGACGATCAGCTTACCCAGGAATACATTCAATCGAATTATGTAGGAAGGGGAATAGGAAGATCCCGCCCAAGCAATTACCTGCAATATGATTTATGGACAGACCCTAATGACCTCAGGCATGCGAAAGGTAACTGGTATAACATGGAAGACCTTCTGTATAATGAGGGAGGATTAAAAACAGCCAATGATCCTTATTATTTAAAGAATGTTCAGTTACGCAATGCCAATGGCGGTGTACTGTGTACTGATACCATCCGGTCTTACTGGGGCTGGCCACAATACAAAATGTGGGTACCCGATTTCGAGAACGCACCAATGACGGGTGGACATACTGACTGGTATGTTTTCCGGCTTGCAGAAACATACCTGCTTCGTGCGGAAGCAAATATCTGGAAAGGCAATTTTGCGGCTGCAGCAGACGATATAAACCAGATCAGAACCAGGGCCAACTGTGCTCCTATTACTGCAGCGCAGGTAAATATGGGAACTTTACTGGATGAAAGAGCCCGTGAGTTGTATTATGAAGAACCAAGGAAAACCGAGCTTACACGAATTTCCTTCCTTTACGCTAAAACCGGTAAAATGGCCGATAACGGCAAGGTATATACAATGGATAAATTTTCCGAAGACAACTACCTGTATGACAGGATGATCGCTAAAAATAATTTCTACCGCCTGGGGATTGTTACCAATCATGGTGATAAATATACGGTTAGTCCGTACCACACATTGTGGCCGGTTCCTACTACATCCATTCAGACAAATACTTATGGTCATATCAATCAAAATAAAGGCTATACCGGTTATGAAACCAATGTACCTGCTCTTGATAAAATTCCATAGATGACGTTTTGAATTGAAGTGTTTTTTTTACACAGAGAACAGCCCGAGAAGGAAAACGCAGAGGGCGCAGAGGAAACTTCTCTGCGCCCTCTGCGTTTTCCTTCTCCGGCTGTTCTTTGCGTTAAAAAAAATGTTTGAATCTCTGAAAGGCCATGCGTCACATTGCTACTTTCCCATCTTAACCTTCTTAACCTCCGAACCATTCCTTATTTCATCAGAAGCCGTCTTGATCAATTGATCGCCCTCATTCAGCGCACCATAAATTTCCATCCTGCCTTCCGACTCACGGCCCTTTTTAATATCCACCCATTCCGCTTTATTGTCAACTACTCTTATAACAAATATCTTTTCGGTACCTGATACAACCGCAGTTTTCGGAACTACAAAGGAACTGTCATTTGCCGGCATGGGTATGTTCACTTCGGCATACATTCCGGGTAATAACTTCTTATTGTTGTTATAAACATCCATCTCAACGCGTTCAGACCTTAAGCGGGTATCAAGGGTGCCGGACATGCGGTTGATGGTTGCTGTGAATTTTTGATCGGGTATTGACCTGACAGTAAATCTTACCGTGTCTTTCATATGAAGCAAGCCACTGAAGGCCTCTGGAACGGAAACCACTAAACGCAGTTTTTTTTGTTGCTGCAATACCATCAGGGGCGCATCCGATCCTTTGCCGGAAGGCCCGACATAAGCGCCGGTGTTTACGTTGCGGCTGCTGATGATACCATCAAAAGGCGCTTTTATTTCAAGGTAATTATGCAAATCAAGCACCTGGTTATAGGCGGATTTCGCCGCCCCCAATTGGGCAAACTGAGAATTTTTTTGCGCCGCAGCCTGGTCCAGGTCGTTGGGTGAAATAGTTCCCGGCGTTTTACTCGTTTCGGTTAAACGATCAAAATTCGCTTTTGTAGCGGTATATACTGCCTCCTGCGATTGAAGCCTCGATTGCGCCTCGGCTACTCTTGAACTTATTTCAGGTGCATCAAGGCTCACCAGCAACTGCCCTTGTTTTACTTCTGATCCAACATCCACCAGAACTTTTTTTACAAAACTATTTTCCTTGGCATATATGTCTACTTCCTGGTAAGGTATCAGTTCACCGGGTACCTGCAGATTGGTAGATAATTTTCCTTTTTGCGCAGCCACAACTTCGGTGGCAGGTTCCTCTGCAACAGCCGCTTTTTTTTCAGTTTTTCCGGAAGATGACTCACAACCCGAAAAAACTACAAAACATGTAAAGCAGGTGGGCAACAATAATTTAAATGTCAAAAACTTATTTTTGATGAGGTGCATAAAGAGATGGTATATAATGTTTACTTTCTTTGTCTTCCGGGTCCAATGATACGGATACGGTAGATGCCTTGCCCTGTACCCATGCAAACACCAGGGGTAAAATAATCAATGCGGCAAAGGTGGATGCAATCAGCCCCCCTATCACAGCACGTGCCAAGGGAGAAGATTGATCGCCGCCTTCCCCTAACCCTGATGCCATCGGAATCATTCCGGCAACCATGGCAACGCTGGTCATAAGTATGGGCCTCATACGCAATGCTGCAGCTTCCCTTGCCGATTCCAACGCATTACCGTTGTGCATCCGCAAATGCTCGGCATTGGTAATCATTAAAACCGAATTAGCTATGGAAACGCCTACCGACATGATCATGCCCATATAAGATTGCAGGTTAAGTGTTGCCCCGGTTAATTTGAGCAATATAAGCGACCCGGCCAGCACCGCAGGCACCGTTGAAAGAACTACCAGCGATACTTTAAAAGACTGGAAGTTGGCTGCCAGCATCAAGAAGATCACCACAATCGCAACGATCAACCCATTCTGGAGGCTGCCAAGTGTTTCATTCAATGTCTGGCTAAGGCCTTTGGTTTCTATACTTAATCCCCGTGGCAGCGCGCCAAGAGAACCGATTGCTTTTGCTACATCCGCTGTTGCCGTACCCAGATCCATATGATTAAGGTTGGCTGTTACGGAAAGTAAAGGCACAGATCCCAGATTGTCATTTTCACCATAAGTGGTATCTGTCTGGATACTTGCAACATCTCCCAGTACCGGCCTTGGGGAATTGCTAAGAACAGGTATTTCTTTGATATCATTCAGGCTCGCCATATTGTATTCGGGAACTTCTACCTGCACGCTGTATCCCAGTCCTACCTTTTCATCAAGCCAAACATTTTTATCCGTGTACCTTGATGAGGAGGTAGAAGCTATCAGCGACCTTGAAATATCTGAAACTCCCAGTCCTAACTGTGATGCACGTGTGCGGTCGATATCAATATTAACTGCAGGATATTTTGTTGATTGTCCCAATTGGATATCCCGCAGGTAAGGGATCTGCTCCAACTTGTCAATTACTTTATTAGCATATTCTTCATTTTTGTTTTTTCCTATTACCCTTACTTCTACAGGGGTAGGTGATCCCTGGCTAAGTATCTTATCGGTAAGCTCTATGGGTTCAAATGATAACTTCAGGTCCGGCATCTCTTCCTTTATCTGACGACGTAACCGTTCTTTCAGATCATCCAGGTTCGCCTTGTAATTTTCTACAAGATTTACCTGTAAAACGGCTTCCTGCGGCCCTGCCATGAACAGGTAAATAGGACCGGTGGAAAACTGCCCGGGGTGCGAACCTACGAATGCGGAAGTAACGCCGATGTTTTCCTTTCCTACCAGCCCTTCAAGTATATGCAGTGTCTTCACCATTTTTTCTTCCGTTCTTTCCAGTCGCGTACCCTCGGGCGCCCGTAAACGTACCTGGAACTGTCCTCCGTTTACTTTGGGCAACACATCCTTTCCTATGGTTGCCAGTAATAACAGCGTTCCGCCGATGGCCACCAGTAAATACAACATCACAATACTTCGTTTGAAAGGCAGCAACCTGTTTATAAACCGCATATAGCGGGCCCTGAATTTTTCAAAGCGCGTAAGTTTGTGTGAAGGATCATTTTGAGCGTTCTCAATAAGCGTTTTTTTCTGATCCCAGGTATCAGTGCCTGATCCCAGATGCATTGATGCGGTACGATATGCTTCTTCGTCGGTCAGGTCTTTATCTCCGGCTTTATTTTTAAGGGTATGGCCCTTCATTAACCAGTTGGCCATGATCGGTACAAAAGTCTGGGCCAGCAGGTAAGAAGTGATCATGGAAAATCCGATGGCCATTGCCAGCGGCAGGAACAAGGCTCCGGGTATGCCTTTCATAGTAAGGGCCGGTGCAAAAACCGCCAGGATACAAAACAGGATTAATAATTTGGGAAAAGCTATTTCTTTACAGGCGTCCCAGATCGCCAGCGATTTGGGTTTCCCCATATCCAGATGCTGGTGAATGTTTTCGATGGTAACCGTAGATTCATCTACCAGGATACCAATAGCCAGCGCCAGCCCGCTAAGCGTCATAATATTTATTGTCTGACCGAATAAATATAAGAACAGTATCCCTGCGATGATGGATGTAGGGATGGTAAGAATCACAATCAGCGCTCCCCTGCGGTCGCCGAGGAACAACAGTACCATAAGGCCAGTCAATACAGCTCCAATCGCGCCTTCTGAAATCAGGCTTTTAACCGAATTGATTACATATACGGACTGATCGAATTCATACGACAGCTTTACATCGTCGGGAAGCAGTGCCTGGAAGCGGGGGATGGCTTTTTTAAGATTTTGCACCACTTCCCACGTTGAGGCATCGGCCGATTTTGCAATAGCCATATAAATGGAACGTTTTCCATTTACCAGCGCATAACTGGTGGTAATGTCAGCGCCATCTTCAACGGTAGCTACATCTCTTAGAAAAAGATTCTGAACTCCTCCCTTATACAAAGGAATGTTTTCAAAATCCTTTACTTTTTTAATGGTGGTATTGGTGGGAGCGATATAATTCAAATCTCCTATCCTTACATTTCCGGAGGGAGTGGTCTGGTTGTTATCACGGATAGCTCCTACTATCTGGTCAGGTGTAAGGTTATGTGATCTTAATAATTGAGGATCTACTTTTATAACAATCGTACGTGTGTTGCCGCCAAATGGTGCAGGCGCCAGTAACCCGGGACTAGATGAAAAGGAGCCTCTTACATATACATTGGCCAAGTCAGACAATTCATTGTTTGACCTGGTTGCACTGCTAAGTACTAATTGCCCTACAGGCAATGTGGAAGCATCGAAACGAATGATAAAAGGTGGCTGGGTACCTGGTGGAAATATTGCCTGCGCCCGGTTTGAGAAAGCCGATACCTCCGCTGCCGCCTGCGCCATATTGGTTCCTTCGTAAAAACTTAACTTCAGCAGGGTAAGTCCCTGTATGTTTTTGGTTTCAATGCTTTTAACGCCGCCTACATACAACAGAAGGTTTACATATTGTTTTCCAAAATAACCTTCCATCTGGTTTGGGGTATAACCGCCAAACGGGTGAGAGATATAAATTACCGGTAAGTTAAGATCGGGAAATATATCTATCTTGATATTGCGAACGGCATTGATACCAAAGAAAAAGATCCCGGCCACAATTACCATTACCGTAATAGGTTTTCTAAGCGCACTTTTAATTAATCCCATGTTAATTTATTTTTGGGCTATCAGCCGCAAGCTATCAGCAGAGATACTATTTTAATTCATTTATATTTTTCTGACAGACTTAGCTGAAAGCATCGCTAAAATTCATTAATAAACAATCCGAAGTCTCCACTGGCAGAAGCTTTTAGCAACAGGGCCTGCCATACATTACTGTAGGCAATGTCACGATCTGTTTCCGCACGGTTTAATGTGTACAGGGCCTGTGTTATGTCAACTATATTACTTAACCCGTTTTTATACAATACCGATTTTTGCAGGTACGCATCACTGGCAGCTTTTACCTGTATCGGCGCTTCCCTGTAATTTTCCAATGCGTTTTTTATTTTATTCGAAGCCAGGAGCAGGTCATTTTGAAATTGTTGCTCCACCAGGTTATATTGATCTGTCAACGCCAGGGAATTGTATTTTTCAGAAAGAAGCTGTTGCTGGATCCTTAAAGGAGTGGTAAGGTTCCAGATAAAACCTATACCAGTCAGGTAGTTGCTGCGGTTAGGCTGAACACCACTCCAGTAACCGGTGGAATAAGCTTTCGGAAACTGCGAGCCGTAGTTATAGTCAAATCCCGAACCCCGGGTTTGCACGATCCCAAACAAAGAAAAGGTAGGATAATTGAAAGTACGCAGGTACTTTAACTGCTGGAGGCTTACATCAACCTGGCTCTGGTAGAATTTTAATACCGGATGAACTGTGGAAGCCTGCCGCGATGATGAATTATAAATAGATGTTGGTATACGGCTTATAAACAAGCTGTCGAGTGTAAAATCCTGAGTTATAATTCCCATAAACTGCGCAAGTTGGTTGGCCTGTTCCTGCTCATAATCTCTTGCACGCACCAGGCTGATCTTTGCTGCTGAAATTTCAGCGTTGGCCTGAGAGGAATCAACACCGGGATTTAAACCATTTTTCGTGCGGGCGACCACTACATCTCTAAGCCTTGAAGCACGATCCAAATTATTTTGTTGCGAGCGGGTAAGTCTTTGTGCTGCCAGCAGGTTAAGATATGCGGCAGCAACCCTTATCTGGTGCTCAAATTTTTCCTGCTCCAGGTCATTTTGATCCCTTACTACCGCTAATTTAGCCGCATTTACTCTTTCCCTGACCCTGCCGAAAGAAAAAAAATCCCAATTAATATTAGCGAGGTATAAAGAGCCGAACGCGCTTGCCCAGCTTTGCGATTCAAGTGAAGGACCGCCGGAGGAAGCACCTAACCCCCTGAATCCATATAATGGACCGCTTTGTCCGTTAATGGTACCATAATCCTGTTGAACGGATAAGCTCAGATCAGGAAGCGCATCCCTTCTTGTTCCCTGGAGGGCTGCTTTTGAAGCGTTGATAAAATTGGCTTTAGCTTTAATGGTACCATAGTTTTGCAAGGCGGTTTTCACTGCTTCTTTGATGGTAAGTGGCTTTTGCTGGGCATCCGCTACCAAAGTGTTTATAACGATTATGAAAAATAACACAAAGCGAAAGGCAGAATGTTTAAACATGTATGCGTTAAATAATTTCAATTAAATGTAAGACAGATGCGCATGGCAGGAATCATTGAAAGTGCAAACTTACTTTATGTCTTTCTAACAGACCATATTTATTCAAAATTATATAATGCCGGAGTTAGCCATAACCTGTTGTTAACAGGCTTGAATGAGTGCTATGGCGAACCTTAGAATACAAACGACGATTGTAAAGTTTAAAATGTAATAGTTTCCAGGCAGGCACTTCTAAGCGAAGTACTGACTTAGCAAGACTGCGTCTGACTGAAGGCTATTTCTCAGTAAGTTTACTTAACAGCCAGTTATTTAATTTTTCGTTCTGCTCAGGAAAAGTCCAGTGACCGGTTTCCAACGCAAGAAACAAGGATTTATCGGCGGAAATAACATTGTATGCAGCATACATGGAAGTAGGCGGACAGGTTTCATCGTTGTATCCCCAGCTGTACATACCCGGAAGTTTAACCTGGCGAGCAAATTTTACCACATCGTCGTAGCAACAGGATACTATTTTATCTTTTTCGTTATTGAAGGCGAGGT
>CAXSIE010000239.1:0-2736 GCA_964237295.1 uncultured Flavihumibacter sp.
ACGGAACTGATGGGTGAAGCACCTGTTCCTCCATCATAACCGGAAATTAAAATAACATCGGCCTTTGCTTTAGCTACACCGGCGGCGATTGTTCCTACGCCTGCTTTTGAAACCAGTTTTACGTTAATACGAGCCTGGCGGTTTGCATTTTTAAGGTCAAAAATCAGTTGAGCCAGGTCTTCAATGGAATAAATATCATGATGGGGTGGGGGTGATATCAATCCTACCCCAGGTGTTGAATGCCGCGTTTTGCCTATCCATTCATCCACCTTATGGCCGGGCAACTGGCCACCTTCACCGGGTTTGGCGCCCTGTGCCATTTTTATTTGTAACTCATCGGCTTCTGTAAGGTATTGGCTTGTTACGCCAAAGCGGGCGGAGGCTACCTGTTTTATAGCTGAACGCATTAAATCGCCATTAGGTAAACGCTCGTACCTTCTTTCATCTTCACCACCTTCTCCTGTATTACTTTTTCCTCCTAACCTGTTCATAGCGATTGCCAGGGTGGTATGGGCTTCCCAGGAAATGGAGCCGAAGCTCATGGCGCCCGTAGCAAAACGTTTCCATATGTTTTCAGCCGGTTCCACTTCTTCAATTGGTATAGCGGAACGATTGCGTTTAAAACGGAACAGGCTTCTTATAGTGCAGGCTTTTTCATCCTGTTCATTAATAAGTTTAGCGTATTTTTTAAAGGCATGATAATCATTCATCCTGGTTGAATACTGCAATAAATGAATCGTCTGCGGATTAAAAAGATGAAATTCTCCTTTGCGTTTCCACTGGTACAGTCCGCCTACAGAAAGCCTGTCAACAGGTATTTCTTTTTTGCTGAAAGAGAAGGAATGTTTAGCAAGAATTTCCCTGGCGATCTCATCCAGTCCCATACCTTCGATCCTGGAGATAGCGCCCGTGAAATATTTTTCCACCACACTTTTATTCACTCCTATGATTTCAAAGATCTGGGCACCCTGGTATGATTGAAGGGTAGAGATTCCCATTTTTGAAAATACCTTAAGTAATCCGTCATTTACGGCTTTGATATAATTCTTTTTCAACTGGTCTGGTTCCATTTCAGACGCTATTTTTCCTGTCAGCCTCATATCACGAATGGTAGATAGTGCGAGGTAAGGATTGATAGCGGTGGCGCCAAAGCCGATCAGGCAGGCAAAATGATGCACTTCCCAAACATCTCCTGCTTCTACAACAAGGCCAACCTGTCCTCTTAATCCTTTGCGGATAAGGTGGTGGTGAACAGCGGAAGTAGCCAGCAGTGATGGAATAGGGGCATGGTCCGAGTCAATAGCCCTGTCTGAAAGGATCAGAACCTCAAAGCCATCGTCTACTGCGTCTACGGCATAACGGCATAGGCGCTCCAGTCCTTTTTGCAAAGAGCCTGGTTTGCCATCCGCCCTGAAATAAGTTTGCAGGGTTTTAGCCTGGAAGATGCCGGTATCTATGCTTCTTATTTTTTCCAGTTCATGATTGGTAAGTACCGGATGTTTCAGGGCCACGTTATGACAGTCCAGCGGATCTTCCACCAGTAAATTGCCGTTACTACCTGCAAAAGTTGCCAGCGACATTACCAGCCGCTCGCGGATAGGGTCAATAGGCGGGTTGGTTACCTGCGCAAAAAGTTGCTTAAAGTAGCTGCTTAAATGCTGAGGCTGATCGCTTAGTACTGCCAGGGGAACATCTGTTCCCATAGAACCGATGGGCTCTTTTCCTTCTGTTGCCATCGGAGTAATGATCATTTCGAGGTCTTCAGTAGAATAACCAAATGCTTTCTGGTATTTAAAAACCTGGTCATGCTCCAGATGAGTAAACGATACCCGTGGTTCGGGCAATTCTTCCATCCGGATCTTATATTTATTAAGCCATTCGGCATAAGGTTTTTGAGAGCATATCTTTTGTTTCAGTTCCTCATCGCTGATAATCCTTCCCTGTTCCAGGTCTACTACGAACATTTTTCCCGGCTGCAACCTTCCTTTTTCTTTTATAAGTTTGGGATCTATAGGGAGCACGCCCGATTCTGAAGCCATTATAACCCTGTCATCAGTTGTTACACAATAGCGGGAAGGGCGTAGTCCGTTCCTGTCGAGGGTTGCGCCGATGATCTTACCATCGGTGAATGAAATGGAAGCCGGACCATCCCAGGGTTCCATAAAAGATGAGTGAAACTCATAAAACGCTTTTTTCAATGGATCCATTTGTTCATTGCCATCCCATGCTTCAGGGATGAGCATCATCATAACATGAGGCAATGAACGTCCGCACAAAGCCAGTAATTCAATCATATTATCCAGGCATGCCGAATCTGATTGGCCGGTTGTTACTATTGGCAGCAGCATGTCCATTTCTTCCCTGGTAAAGTAAGGTGAAAAAAAACCCTTTTCACTTGTTCTAAGCCAGTTCAGATTGCCATTTAAGGTATTGATTTCACCATTGTGAGCTATATAACGGAATGGTTGCGCTAATTTCCAGGAAGGAAAGGTGTTAGTAGCAAAGCGGGAATGGATCAGGCCAAAAGCCGAGACAACTCTTTTGTTATTAAGGTCGGGAAAATAATCACGAACCTGCAGGCTTGTTAGCTGCCCTTTATAAACCACGGTTTTATAGGAGAGGGAAGCAACATAAAAGCCAATCAGGTCTTTTTTAACCGTATTACTGATCGTGTGTGAGGCATAATTTCTAAGTACAAACAGTTTGCGCTCAAAATCTTCCGGATTACTGATATGA
>CAXSIE010000239.1:2787-4333 GCA_964237295.1 uncultured Flavihumibacter sp.
CAGGACAGGCAATAAAAACCTGCTCTATTTCAGGCTCTACGGACAATGCGGTAGGGCCTACTCCTTCAGGATTAACAGGTACTTTACGATAAGTGAGGATGTCCAGGCCAAGTTTTTCTGCGCACCGGTTAAAAATATCACGGCATTCTTCTCTTAACCGGATCTCCTTGGGAAAAAATAACACGCCTACTGCGTACTTTCCATAAGCAGGTAAGTGTACTCCCAGCTTAATACACTCATCAAAGAAGAACTCATGAGGGGTTTGAATAAGGATGCCAGCGCCATCGCCTGTATTGTTCTCACATCCGCATGCTCCGCGATGCTCCATATTTTCGAGAATCGTTAATGCATCTGAAACGATCTGGTGCGATTTACTGCTTTTAATATTGGCAACAAATCCAATTCCACATGCATCACGTTCAAATTCAGGAGCGTATAATCCATTATTTACCATATACCAAGCCTTTTTAAATGGTTTCTAAAGAAATCAAAGTTTGATGAATATTATTAAAATTCAGGCAAGCAATCCGATTAAAAGTACGAAAAAAATAGTGTTTTTTTATTGCGTGTTATTGAAACTCGTTATTTAAAATAAGAATAACTTGTTTTTCAAGTTCCTCCAGATCCTGTGTGGCAAAATAAATTCTTTACATTTTTACACCGTGATATACATGAATGATAAAATTCCTGAACGACCGGGGTATATCCCAGGGATATTTATACCTTGCTAAAATTTTGTCGTCAATATAATTGATAGCCTCACCGATAATTAAAAACTGGTACTGCACAGCACTTTGAACTTTAACATCTTTTATAAAAGCATTTTCATCCGTACCGGCAACAAATTCTTTAATTAATTTGATAACTTCCAGTATATGTTCCACTCTTTCTTTAGGAGTAGGTTTATCCATAAATTTTAAGGAGGTCTTTAGATGCAGTTTCTAAAGCAAAATCATTTAAACATCCCTTTTCAACTACATCCACTTTTCTACTAATTTTATTTTCCAGTAAAAAGGAAATATCAAGTATATCGAACATGGAGTATTTTTTGCAGCTATTCAATTCTATCATGATATCTACATCGCTGCTTACGTTTTCTTCCCCTCTTGCGTAAGAACCAAATAACCATGCAGCAGCCACCCGCCCATCTTTTTTTAAAACAGTCTTTATTGATCTTATGATAGTGTCTAAACTTTCCATTTTGAACAATTATTATTACAAATCCCAAGCATGGCTCTAATAAAGTTATTGGGCTTCAATTAAACCAGGTATCCAAACAAATCATCATTCTTGTTAAGCTCAGTAACTTTGAATTTTGATCGTTCCATATTCAGCATCAGTGCTTTGTAGTCGTCTTTGCATTTTAGTTCTATGCCTACCAATGCCGGACCGGTTTCTTTGTTATGTTTCTGCATGTACTCAAAGCGGGTAATATCATCAGTTGGTCCTAATACGGTGGTTACAAATTCTTTCAGGGCTCCCGGCCTCTGGGCAAAATTGATCAGGAAATAATGTTTCAACCCTTCAAACTGAAGCGAGCGCTCTT
>CAXSIE010000239.1:4396-5337 GCA_964237295.1 uncultured Flavihumibacter sp.
ATCCGGTCGATATCATTGTTTCCGCCACTTACTATGCAAACTACATTTTTACCAACTATGAATGGTGCGTAATCATCCAGGGCAGCAATACTCAGGGCGCCCGCAGGCTCAACAACTATGGCGTCTTCATTGTAAAGTTTAAGAATTGTTGTACATACTTTTCCTTCGGGTACAAGATGAATATCATCCAATACTTCTTTACATATGCTGAAAGTAATATCGCCTACTTTTTTAACTGCGGCGCCATCTACAAAGCGGTCTATGGTTTCAAGCGTTACGGGCTTACCGGCTTTTATTGACTGGAACATTGCGGGTGCTCCTTCGGGTTCCAGTCCGATAACTTTTGTATTGGGAGAAAAAGTTTTGAAATAGCTTCCCACACCTGCCGCCAGGCCGCCGCCGCCAACGGGTAAGAACAAATAATCAACCTGTGATTCTTCGTCCAGGATCTCCACGCCAACGGTTCCCTGTCCTTCGATGATTCTAAAATCATCAAATGGCGGTATGAACGTCATGCCATTCTGCTCTGTAAATTTTTGTGCTGCTAAGGAGCAATCGTCAAACGTATCACCAATGAGTTTTACTTCAATACAACCTTCCCCGAACATTTTGGTTTGGTTTACTTTTTGTTTCGGGGTAATGATAGGCATGAATACCACTCCTCTGGCATTGAGTTTTTTACAACTGTAAGCAAAGCCCTGGGCATGATTGCCTGCACTTGCACAAACCACTCCCAACTGCAACTGGGAAGCAGTCAAACTCATCATCATGTTATAAGCCCCGCGTAATTTATATGATCTTACAATCTGAAGGTCTTCACGCTTTAAAAAAATATTGCACTGGTACTTTTTTGACAGGTTATCATTGTAAGTAAGCGGAGTTTTGTTGACTATCTTCTTCAGGCGCTCCGCCGCTTTGCGAAAATCCAGCTGTGCTCCGGG
>CAXSIE010000239.1:5347-6088 GCA_964237295.1 uncultured Flavihumibacter sp.
ATGATAGATGTTATTTTCTTCAGCAGAAGTAGATTACAGATTATTTTAAATTATGATGGAACGTTAGTTCCTTATATGCTGATGGCGATGGGGCCTTTCCCATCGCCATTTACAATTACTAATATAGAAATAATAATAACAATCTGTTGTCAGACAGTTTCTGCAACCTTTGAAGCAACAGGCTCGGCGGCAGCTTTCTGATTCTCCGGCCTCAGGCTTCTTACTGTTTTGCCTGACTGCCATAATTCGCTTTCCCGTAATTCTTTGAGTTCCACTTCCAGTTTCTCCCGATAATCAGGTTTGCTGTTGCTGTCTATGGATCTTTGTGATTCAGTACCTGCGGCAACACTGTTATACAGATCGTTAAATACGGGTAAGGTTGCATCCCTGAATTTTTTCCACCAGTCCAGCGCACCGCGTTGTGCAGTGGTTGAGCAGTTCGCATACATCCAGTCCATACCATTTTCAGCAACCAGCGGCATCAGGCTTTGGGTCAGTTCTTCCACGGTTTCGTTAAAAGCTTCAGAAGCAGAATGGCCGTTTTTGCGAAGCACTTCATATTGTGCCGCAAAGATTCCCTGGATAGCGCCCATCAATGTTCCTCTTTCACCGGTAAGATCACTGTAAACTTCTTTTTTAAAATTTGTTTCAAAAAGGTATCCTGAACCAATGGCAATACCCATAGCTACGGCTCTGTCAAAAGCTTTTCCGGTTGCATCCTGAAAGATGGCATAGCTGGAA
>CAXSIE010000239.1:6098-7336 GCA_964237295.1 uncultured Flavihumibacter sp.
AAGAACATCCGGCGCAACGAGGTTCCTGATCCTTTTGGTGCAACTAAAAACACATCAACATCTGCAGGGGGTACGATACCTGTCTGATGGTGGTAAGTTATTCCGAAACCATGTGAAAAGTACAATCCCTTTCCGGCAGTTAAATGTTTCTTTACAGTGGGCCACAACTGTATCTGTGCAGCATCGCTTAACAGGTAACAGATGATGGTGCCTTTTTCAAGGGCTTCTTCGATGTCGAATAATGATTCGCCGGGAACAAAACCATCTTTCACGGCTTTATCCCAGGATTTTGAATTTTTACGTTGGCCAACAATTACATTAATGCCATTCTCTCTCTGGTTTAAAGCTTGTCCCGGCCCCTGAACGCCGTAACCGATTACGGCCACCACTTCATCTTTTAATACCTGTTGCGCTTTAGATAAAGGAAACTCTTCCCGTGTTACCACATTTTCTTCAATACCGCCAAAATTTAATTTTGCCATGATTGTTTGTTTGATTGTTATTTGTGTTAAATCGGTCAATCAGCGGTTAGCTATCAGCTTTCAGCTTTGCCTCCGGTTGAATGAAACTAGTTGAATAGTAAGATTTCGTTCTACCATATACTATAAGTCATTTATCGGCTAACGGCTTATTCTACATTGAAAAAACTTCATCCTGTTTAGACAGGAATTCATTTTCTATCAGTTCAGATCCTGGTTCCATGGCTTCAAACTCTTTGAGCTTTTTATGAAAGCCATGACTTGATTTAATGATCGCCACCCTTGCTGTTCTTACAAATTCTATTAAACCATAAGGCGCAAGTACGCGTACCAGTTTGTCTGTCTCCTCCCGTTGGCCGGTGGTTTCAAAAACTGTATAATCTTTCCTGATAACCACCGCGCGTGCACCGTACTGACGTAACAGCCTTTCCACTTTTACTTTTTCAGTTATTTCATCGGTAGGAACTTTATACAGTGCCATTTCCTGCCATACGATTTCTTCATTGGTGTTATAATATACCTTCAGCACTTCCACCTGTTTTTCAAGTTGCCGGGCAAGTTTGCGCACCACTTCTTCCATTTCATCTATCACTATCGTAAACCTATGGATGCCTTCTATTTCAGAAGGAGAGGTATTCAGGCTGTCTATATTAATTTTTCTTCTTGAAAACATAGTGGCGATGCGGGTTAGCAGGCCAATATGATTTTCAGTATATACCGTTATGGTGAATTCTTGTTTTAGCACGATTTTAATTATTA
>CAXSIE010000239.1:7346-7891 GCA_964237295.1 uncultured Flavihumibacter sp.
TATCTCACTTACACTGCAGCCCTGCGGAACCATCGGAAATACATTGTTTTCTTTGCCAACCATTGCTTCAAGCAGGTAAGCGCCATCATGATCAAGCATTGTTTGTAAGGCTGCTCTCAGATCTTTTCTGTCTGAAATGCTTTGTCCGGAAATGCCATATCCTTTCGCTACCATAACAAAATCAGGACTGGTAATATTAACGAAGGAATATCTTTTATCATGAAACAATTGCTGCCACTGGCGAACCATTCCGAGGAAACGGTTATTTAAAATGAGGATCTTTACATTCACTTCGCTCTGCATGATGGTACCCAATTCCTGCAGTGTCATCTGGAAACCACCATCACCAATAACGGCAATGACCGTACGCTCCGGTGCACCGAACTTGGCACCTATTGCTGCCGGTAAGGCAAACCCCATTGTACCTAATCCGCCGGATGTGATATTACTTTTAGACTGGTTGAAATTAGCGTAGCGGCATGCTACCATCTGGTGCTGACCTACATCTGTAACAATGATTGCATCGCCACCTGTAAGATCGTTCA
>CAXSIE010000240.1:0-7881 GCA_964237295.1 uncultured Flavihumibacter sp.
TAAAACGGCTTTCACGGTAGCCTGTGCTGCCGGAGGTAGTGCCGATACCAGTATATTAAAACAGATATCTGAAAACGTAGTTAGTCTGGATGCAGATACGCAAAGCATTTCCAAATTTTTTCTATGGGTTACAGCTTCCATTGGCGTAAGCTCAACAAAAGTAGAGAACTCAGGTAAAGAAGTAACAGGATTAAATGAATTACCACCACCGCCAAAGGAATTGAATATTGTGGTGTAAGGTTAAGCTGATTAAAAGTGAATGACCTGTTAAGTTCCAAAAATTAGTGAAGCGGATGAGCTTCACAAGGGTGTTGTATTATTTAATTCAACACCTTAACTAACTACCACAAAAGCATAAATTAATCACTAAATACCACCTGTCATAAAATCTAATGCGAAGACTTCCCGTATATTTTTTACTAGATACTTCCGGTTCTATGAAAGGTGAGCCGATAGAGGCATTGAACAATGCTTTGGAAGGCATGATCAGTACCCTCAGGTCAGACGCGCAGGCCCTGGATTCTTTATGGATCAGCATACTTACCTTCGACAGAGAAGTTAATGACCTTGTAGCCCTCACGGAACTGGCGGCTTTTCAATTACCAAAAATTACTTGCCCGGAAAGCGGCCCCACCCATACAGGTAAAGCCCTGGAGCTACTCTATCAGAAAGTAACTGTCGAGGTTAAAAAAGGCACACCTACTCAAAAAGGAGATTGGCGGCCGCTGTTATTCATCTTTACAGATGGAAAACCTTCGGATATTCAACTTTACAGGCAGATGATTCCTAAAATAAAATCTTTAAATTTTGGAGTGATTGTGGGATGTACCGCCGGTGGCTCCTCAGATGATACTATTCTTAAAGAGCTTACTGACACAGTTGTTCATTTGGATTCCACTGACAGCAGCACCCTGAAACAGTTTTTTAAATGGGTATCCGACACTATCGAAGCCGGCAACAAAAGCCAGGGAACCGGAGAAAGCGTTTCATTACCTTCGCCACCACAAGAAATCCACTTAGTTATATGAGATTAATCCTGATCATCTTCATTAATGTATTGGTAGTGGGCTTGTTTTTATACTCAAAATTATTGCCCTATAAGGACCAGTTGAACAAACAAAACAGAGGTATTTTCAATTTCTTTTACGCTATTTTTCATGCTGTACTGAATTTTTTAAAACCAATTTTTAAACCTTTCGAGGTCGGTAACGGCCTTTCCATTGATGTGTCACAAATTGTTTTGTTGGTGTTATTACTGATTTTATTGAATGTTCTTTAGTATCGTGCACAGTGTAACATGGGGTGTTATGTTGTTATCACCCGTCAATATTAAGCATCTGGCCCGCCACCTTATTACTTGATAAATTAAAAGAGATGAGACGTTTACCCGTTTACTTCCTGATTGACATTTCCGAATCAATGATTGGAGAGCCTATTCAACAAGTGGAAGAAGGAGTAGCAACTATTATAAAAGCCCTGAAAACTGATCCTTATGCTATTGAAACTGTCTGGATCAGTATTATTGTATTTGCCGGATTACCTAGAACCATTATACCCTTGCAGGAAGTAATTACTTTTTATCCCCCTAAAATTCCTATAGGAGGAGGAACTTCATTAAGTAAGGGACTGGGTCATTTAATGTACGAGTTAAAAAATAACATCGTAAAAACCACCTATGATCAAAAAGGAGACTGGAAACCAATTGTTTTTTTATTTACAGATGGCGTACCTACAGATGACACGAAACAAGCTATCATGGAGTGGAAACAAAACTGGCAACGCAGTGCTAATATGATAGCAGTTTCATTCGGCTCTGAAACAGATATGAACGTATTAAGTGAATTGACGGAAAATATATTGCTTTTTAAAAATACAGATGCTTCCTCTTACAAACAATTTTTCAAATGGGTTACAGATTCCATTAAAACAAGCAGTGTAAGCGTGGAAAAAAACGCATCCGGCTTTGAACTGGCAAGTTTGGATGGCGACATTATTTCAAAGATTGACCTCACTAAAAAAACATATAACGAACCATTCGCCGATAAAAATTTTGTGGTGCTTTCCGGTATGTGTCAAAATACAAAGCGGCCTTATTTAATTAAGTATCGCAGGTCTGTGAGTAAGTCGGAAATCCCGCATTTAAACCTGCAAACTTTATGTTATCGTTTAGTAGGTGCCTTCCAGGTTGACAATTCTTATTTTGAGTTATCCGATAAATCGTCGGGCTTTTTAAAAGTTAATACTGATGAACTGTTAGGGTTTCCTACTTGTCCATGTTGTGGCAACCAGATTGGGCTTGCCTTATGCACTTGTGGTAAAATTCATTGTATAGCTAATGAAGAAGTGAGCACCTGTCCCTGGTGCGGTACTGAGAATACCTATGAGAAAGGCGGAGGTGGATTTGATTTAACACGAACAAAAGGTTAAATGGATCACATGAATGAAGTAAAACAATACATGCAAAATCTGTTTGCCTATAAGAAACTTTTAATTCCTACAAACAGGAAATCTTTATTTGAAGAATTCGTAGGGGATGATAAACTTGTAACAGCTGTTAATCAAATTATCGAAAATCAAAAATGGCTCATGGGAAAATGGGAATTAAAAAACCGGATAAATGATATAATGGAACAGGCTGTATCTATTCCGAATGGTACGGTAGGTAAATTATATAAGGCAACACTCGACTTTCCGGCATGGGGCTGGAAAGATATTGTGTTTTCAGCAATGGAAGGGTTAGAAGCTATAGGATTGCAATATGATAATAATGATCAGGTGATCAGCGGTACGCCCTTACAAAGCGGTGACATAAAAATAAAACTCAAATTTAATATAGCCGGGGAGGAACCTGATTCCAAACCAAATGAAAAGGTTATTTCCCTGGTGATAAATCCCGATCCTAAATCACTATGGAAAAATAATGAAAGTGATAAGAATGATCCGTATTGGAAAGAAGACAGCGCATCGGCATTTGAAACATTAGGTGATAAGCACATCGTTGTTGCTTCTAAAAGAGGACGATCACATGCGAATACAGGTTCATTCAGAGATGATGATTTTGCATTTAAACATTATTCAAACAATGGCTGGAGCATCATTGCCGTTGCAGATGGTGCAGGAAGTGCAAAGCTTGCAAGAGAAGGTTCCCGGATAGCTTGCATGGAAATTGTGGAGCATTTTGAAGTGCACTTTACTGAAGAAGTAATATCCGGTCTGGATTCTTTATTAAAAGAACATAATGAAAAAACCGGCGAAGACGCTCAGGGCAGATTGAACACTTTTGTTTATAACATTTTAGGAAAGGCCGTGTTTAGCATACATAAAAAGCTTCAGGATTTCGCCAATCTTAAAGAAGTGCCTTTAAAAGATTTACATTCAACCTTAATATTTGCATTGCTGAAAAAATATGATTTTGGATATGCTATAATTTCTTTTGGTGTAGGTGATTGTCCGATTGGCTTACTTAACAAAGATGTATCTCAAATATTTCTGATGAATTGGTTGGATGTAGGGGAATTTGGCGGTGGAACCCGGTTTATAACCATGCCTGAAATATTTCAAAGCGATAAATTTTACACCAGGTTCAGCTTAAAAATAGTGGATGATTTTTCTTATTTAATGCTGATGACAGACGGTATCTATGATCCCAAATTTGTAGTGGAAGCCAATTTGGAGAAGATTGAAAAGTGGCAGGAATTTTTAAGCGACCTGAACGGTAATAATGAAGATAATGCCAAAGTGGAATTCAACGCGGAAAATAATAAAATTGCTGAACAGTTATCTGCCTGGATGGATTTCTGGAGTTCCGGAAATCATGATGACAGAACATTGGCAATTGTTTTTTAAAAATGCTCTATGCAAACAGTAACGGTAAAATCAATATTAAATGGTAATACCTATCAGTATATTGATAATGGCGAACCTAAAAGCGGTACTGCAAAGAATGTATATTTCAGTCCGGACAAAAAATATGTTGTTGCTATTTTTAAAGAAAAACAGGACTTTACTCAAAAAGAAAGGTTAAAAAAAATAACCTCGGATCATCTTACCAGAATAAATAATTCCGATACCGGCGCCTTTTATTTGGATGAAATTTTCAGGTGGCCCACCGATGTGATAGAAATAAACGGGAACACAGGTATTATCGTACCGTTATATAAACCCAACTACTTTTTTAAAAAAGGATATAGTAACCAGGACCTGATCAAAGGAGAAGAAAAGAACGGAAAATGGTTTGCAGGTCCTAAGTTCAGGAACAGGCAATTTCCATTCAGTTTAGACCAAAGCGAATTGGGTAACTGGCTCAGCTACTTTCAAATATGTGTAAACATCGCAAGAGGTGTTAAAAAACTGCATCAAATGGGTTTATCCCATTCCGATTTGTCTTATAATAACGTATTGGTTGACCCTGTTGCAAAAACTGCTGTAATTATAGATTTAGACAGTTTAGTAGTACCTGGCATCTGGCCGGCCGAAGTAATAGGAACGGCTGATTTTATTGCTCCTGAGGTTTTAGCTACCAAGCATCTTAACAAAACGGACCCTGATAGAAAATTGCCTAACCGTTCAACCGATCTTCATGCATTTGCCTGTTTGGTTTATATGTTTTTACTACACAGGCATCCGTTAAAAGGCGGGAAGGTGCATGATCTGGACACGGAAAAAGATGACCTGTTGAGTATGGGTGAAAAGGCATTGTTTATTGAACATCCTGTTGATCATTCGAACAGGCCTAAAATGAATCAGTTATCCAAATGGGATGTATATTGGGCGGATATAACAAAGTTGCCTTACACTATCACAGGACCTTACCTGAAAGAACTGTTTGACAAAGCCTTTATTAACGGATTGCACAACCCGATAAACCGGCCAACTGCCAACGCATGGGAAGAAGCATTGCTAAAAACAACCGACCTGATGCAACCATGCAGTAATGCTGCATGTGAACAAAAATGGTATGTATTTGATAATACCAACACCCCGAAATGCCCCTTTTGCGGTACACCTCACAAGGGCACTTTACCGGTACTGGATTTATATTATCAGTTCAAACCTTCCGTGTGGAAACCTGAAAATCACAGGTTAATGGTTTACCATAACCAGTATTTGTTTCAATGGCATGCAAACAGGAATATTATCCGCAATGAAAGAATAACAGTTGAGCAGAAAATTCCTGTCGGTTATTTTACTTTTCATAATAACAGGTGGGTATTGGTGAATCAGAAGCTAACATCCCTGAAGGATGTTACCGAAGACAGGGAAATTCCGGTAGGTGCTATGGTTGAACTAACCGATGGCAAAAAACTGCTGCTGTCTAAAGAAGAAGGCGGAAGGATAATAATTGTAACAATGGCAAATAAATAATGCTTATTTCTAAAATTAATCTATGATTTTATTAATGTCTTTTTGGGAAATTACAGTTCAGTATTTTACAAGTGTGCCTGCACAATGGCACAACTTTGTAGATAACTTTCCCAGATATGTTCCGGTAATAGGTGTACTGATACTTATCGAAAGCCTGCTTTCAGTAGATAATGCCGCTGTACTGGCAACGATGGTGATGGACCTTCCACAAAGTCAGCGGAATAAGGCGCTGAAGTATGGAATAATTGGTGCCTACTTCTTTCGGGGAATATGTTTGATCCTTGCCGGCTTTTTAGTAACAGTGTGGTGGTTAAAACCTTTGGGTGGATTGTATCTTCTTTATCTGGTTTGGGATTGGTGGAAGGGAAGACAAACACCGGAAAAAGAAGACGATTTTATTGATAAAAAAGGAAACTGGATTTATAGGATAACGGTAGGCTCCATAGGTAATTTCTGGGCGACAGTTGCACTGGTTGAATTAATGGATCTGGCTTTCTCTATTGACAACGTTTTTGCAGCGGTAGCTTTTACGCCTAATATAATTGCAATCTGGTTTGGCGTATTCGTTGGTATACTGGCAATGCGTTTTGTAGCTCAGGGTTTTGTACGTCTCATGGAAAGATACGCTTTCCTGGAAACCTGTGCTTTTACGGTGATTGCCATTTTAGGTGTTAAACTGCTTACTTCTATTTACACCCATTTTTATCCATGCTCCTCTTTTACGGTATTCTTTGAAGGTGATCACGCATGCAGGGAACTACAAAATCTTCCTGTATCTCAACAACATGAAATTGCAAAAGGTGATATCATTACCTCTGTGCTTACAATATTGATTTTTATAACTCCTATCATTACAAGCCTGCTGTTTAATTTTCCTAAAAGAAAAAAAGTGGTTGAGTAATTGAATGTTTCAGATGGTAAAAGGCAATCTGGCTTAACTATAGTAAGTTCACCTAAACCAATTACCGTTTACTTTGTTACTTTAGTTGATATGACTAAATTCATTTTGATAGCGGCGATGGTCATCGGCTGTTTTTCTTTCTCAAGCATTATAAAGTTAAAAGAAGAGAAGCCCGTATTTATTCCACCCAGTAAACAGCGTGATGGTGATGTGGCGGAAGGCTATAAATATTTAACTACCGGAGACTATGTAAAGGGCGGCATTCCTTATGATTTTTTTATGCTGGGAATGGGTAAGGCTAAAAAAAATCACCTCCAACGCGAAGGTCTTAACTCCAATGTAAATTATGACTATACCGTAGTAAAAGCTGATAACGGTGAAAACCTGGTTGCTCCTAATTGTATGCAATGCCACGCTCAGGTGTTTGACAGCGTGTTGTATATCGGCTTGGGAAATACTTTTATCGACTTCAGCAGCAACCAGAAGATGAATGTGCAGAGTGTTACGATGCTGGAGAATATGCTGAAAAATACATCTCCGAAGAAATATGAAGCCGCAAAGCCTTTTATGGAAGTAACAAAAACCATCGGCCCCTATCTGAATACTAAAGTCAGGGGGGTTAATGCTGCAGACCGCCTGGCAGGAGTGCTGGTAGCACATCGTGATCCGGAAACATTTAAATGGACCGGTCAGCCTATCATGAAAATTCCTGATGAGGTTATTCCGACGGATGTGCCCGCATGGTGGTTACTGAAAAAGAAAAACGCTATGTTTTATAATGGCTTTGGCAGAGGTGATTTTGGGAGGTTCCTGATGGCATCCAATTTATTAACCGTGAATGATACCGCTGAATCGAGGGAAGTAGATAGTCATATTAATAATGTGCTGGCATATATTAAATCTTTACAGCCTCCTAAATATCCAAAAGAGGTTGATAAAGAACTGGCGAGAGATGGAGAAGCGATCTTTATAAACAGTTGTTCCAAATGTCATGGTGAGTATGGAGCCAAGGAAACTTATCCAAATTTGTTGATTCCTGCATCGGTTATCAAAACTGATTCTTTGTTGTTTAAGAGTAATTACCAGGATCCTCAGTTTGTCGACTGGTTCAACAAAAGCTGGTTTACATCGGGCGATCATCCTGCAAGGCTGCAACCTTTCAATGGATATATTGCCCCGCCATTGGATGGTATCTGGGTCACTGCTCCTTTCTTTCATAATGGTTCTGTGCCAACACTGGAAGCGGTACTAAACAGCAAGTTACGGCCCAAGTATTGGGAAAGGAATTTTAATGAACCGAAGTATGATTATGTTAAGGTAGGCTGGCAATACCAATCTTTAGATAAGCCGGGTGGTAATACGGTTTATAATACCGAGTTGGCAGGGTATGGTAATTACGGGCATTACTTCGGGGATGAGTTAACAGATTTTGAGCGTAAGGCGGTAATAGAGTATTTGAAGACGTTGTAATTTTTTAACCACAGAGGGGAAATCCGGAGTTGAAGAAGAGGTTACACAGAGAACGTCCTCTGTGTAACCTCTTCTTCAACTCCGGATTTCCCCTCCTATATAACTACATGTAACGTAGTTAGTAATCAGGGTGTTATTCATGCGGC
>CAXSIE010000241.1:0-5995 GCA_964237295.1 uncultured Flavihumibacter sp.
CAGGTAGTGTAGTTTCCTTAGATTTGCACTCCCAAAACAGTTCTTTATTAAAAAATTATGCGAAAGTAGCTCATTTGGTAGAGCGCGACCTTGCCAAGGTCGAGGTGGCCGGTTCGAGCCCGGTCTTTCGCTCAGATAAATTCCAAACGCAGGTTTGGAATTTTTTTTTGGTTTACCCGGGTGGTGGAACTGGTAGACACGCAGGACTTAAAATCCTGTTGGCAGCAATGCTAGTGTGGGTTCAACTCCCATCCCGGGTACTTTTAAGAGGCCTTAATTAATTGGAAATCAATTTTTTAAGGCTTTTTTGCTGATAGTGGTTGACCCTCTGGTTGCCCCTTTATTAAAATTTTATTTCAGTTTGTCTCTTCTTATTTATCTTTTCTTCCTTAAAATTGACGAAGTTTGACTTTGTTCCTGCAAATATGAAAAACTGGGTTATACAAGGTTTATTATACGATTTCCATCCTTCGCCTCTTAATTTTATTAAATCTAAATGGTACCACTTCCATTTCTGTAAAAAGGATGATCCCACCATTACTGCCGCATTATACCTCGATAATCTTGCTGATGAACTAAAACATGAAAAAGTAAAACAGACTTCAGTAAATAAGAAGTCCTTAACGCTTTCAGTAATAAAAAAAATCCTGGAAAATAAAGAGGCAAAGCAGAAGGCCATAATTTTATTTGAAAAAAAAGAAGCCGATCTTAATAAAGAGATAAAAATGTTCTTAGAAAATGTCGCCTCATTAATTCATCCTTCTCTGGAAGAAAAAAAACAATTCACTGATGAAAAAGAAACTGTTACATCTGAACAGTTTCCGGCTCGTACTTACATTATTGCCACACATATGTTTTTGGAGATAAATCATAACGAACTGCATTATGAAACCCTTATCCGGGATACATCTGCATTAAAAGAATTTATTACGGCTACATTCAAAACGGCAAAAATATCAGATAGGATAGCTGATATGAAAAACTTTTCTTACAAAAAGTTACTGCAACGCAAAAATAATACCGGTGCACAAGGGCAGCTAAAACCTCAATTGAAACAGATCATTTCTAATCCCCAGATATTTGGTAAGGACGTTTCAGAATTTGCAGCAGACGTATTGAAGGAGAATTTTGAAGAAAGTTATCAAAAGACGTGAACTTAGTGAAAGATTATTATTTCACATTCAACGCTCAAACTAACGGACATGTTAGATTTTAAAGTCACTTGTGAATATTTCTTACGGAATTTATAAGCTCCATTTTTAGTAACTTATCTGCAATATCTTTCCCACCAATGAAAATTATTAGATGAGGATCTGTTCTTATCTTCTAACGGGTTTGGCGGGCAATTACGGAGTTAGTTACTCGGTTATCGAATAAATTTATATTTACAATAGAAATCATGGGAAAAAAGCAAAATTCAGACTGGAAAAGTTTTGAAGAATTTGTCGCCAGGATTTATAAAGAAATAGACCCAAATGCCGAAGTTAGTCACAATCAAGAAGTGGAAGGAAGGCAAATCGACGTTACAATTCGAAAAAAGGTTGTCGGCATAGATTTACTTTTTATCATTCAAGCAAAATGGTATAAAAGGCCGGTGGAGGTAACACATGTTGATGCATTCGAAAGTGTGATAAAAGAGGTGGGCGCATCGAAGGGAATACTTGTTTGCAACAAAGGGTTTACGAAAGGTGCTAAAGAAAAAGCAGCAAAGGCCAAAATCGAATTATGCTCTGTTTACGACTCCGAAATTGAAACATATCGTAAAACGCAACTGATAATTCCTGTAGTAAAAACTTCAGTAATAATTAAAATTTCAATAAAGCATAAAGTTAACATGCAGCAAAGCGCAACAATTGATAAAATTGGAGTAGCGGATCAGCAGATTTTAGCAAGTGAATAGCAAGATCCATAAATCTACTGGAGAGCATAATTTTAAGATGGATAATCAAGCGTTTAAGCTAGATCATCCTTTTGCAACCGATATCGAATCCTTTATGCATTATACTGTTAATCATCGTCACCATTTTAAATACATGTCTCCAGATGAGTATAGAGGTGTAGAAGATTACATCAGACAAAATTTTACTGCGTCTTTTATAAAATATAATGATATTAATCCATTGAATACCGAAAATAGTTGGACGTACGTTCCGGATTTGAAAGTAATCGCTATGAAAGTATCACATCTCAAAGTTGAGATACTTGCCTCAGATCTTTTTGGAATTAAAATGGAAAGCTATGAATGGATAGGTAAATAAGATAAGATCAAAATTCTTTATGTATTTTACGTTATTCTTTGGTCTCCAAGTAGTTTTCCGGTTTTTCTTCATTGAAAATTTTTACATGCTCGTCGTTTTAGGTCAGTCAAAACATCAATTAAAACAGATAAGTTCTATTGCCAGATCTTTAGTAGAAAGGTTTGAGAATTTGCCATGAGGGTACTTAAAAAAAAATTTGCAGCCAGTATTAACCCAATTAGGCACCGGACATTCCTCCTCAAACAGCATTTAATAAAAGATCAGCATTCACATGTAATTCTTTATGCACTGCCTTTAAAAATTGGATATCCGGCTTCTGTTTACCTTTCATAATTAAAGAGAGTTTAGCATCGCTAACATGGAGTTTCTTGGCTACATCTTTTTGTCTAAGTCTCATTTCATACATTTTCATTTCAATGATGCCTGCCAGTGTGGTTGGTTCTTCTATCTCATACTTATTTTGTTCATAGTGCTGGGCAGCCAATGAGAGTTTGCGAATTTCAGAAAGTTCGCTTTTCGTAACCTTATCACTACCCTTGGCCATAAGAGTATCGATTTGGTTCATTACCTCCTTATAGTCCTTGTCATTTAATATTTTTTTTCCCGTTGCCATAATTTATTGCTTGTGAAAAGAAAGAACTCCTCGAACTAAATATTACTGGAATCAATTTTATCATAATCTTTATGCAATCCTATAAACCGGATATACACCGTTCTGATATCAAAAAAGATCATCGCTACAAGCCTGTATGTATTCCCCCTGATATTAAATACAAACCGGTCATTTCCTACTGCATCAACTGAATTAAAGAGTTCCTTCATTTCATGAAAACTACTCCAATCCGCAGCAATGGTCAGGCGGTACCAGTTATTTAAAGCATCTTTCGCATCAGGATGCTTCTTATAAAATTGACTCAATGTTCCATAGCTTATAACTACCATTCTTAGATATTAGTACAAATTTGAGGTAAAATTTAGATTTTCTAAAATATAATTTAGATTTTCTAAAATAAAAGGTATAAAAAGGTCTACCCTATGCCTTTTAAAAGGTATACCATCCCTTTATTTCGCTTGATTTCAATTGCAGATTTGCTCTTTAAAATCAAGCATATGTCTACTTCTATTTTATTCAGTGATACTCCAGAGCATTTTTACCAGCAATTAAAAGAGTGTATTGAACAAGCTATCCAGAAAGAATTATCAACGCTCAAAAAAGAGGACGCAGAGATCTATCTCAAAAAACATGAGGTCTGTAAAATGTTACAGGTGTCAAAACCCACTATTGATAGCCATGTAGAGAGGGGCTATTATAGGAAACATTACATAGGCTCAAGGGTGTTTTATAACAAACAGGAAATCCTGGCTTATCTATCCAGGAAAAGCTCTTGATTGATTTATTTACTTTAATAATGTTTTTATGGATTATGTACGAATTGGTACAACTTATTACAAGAAAGTGCGGAGGCCGCTTGCCTCCCTGGACGTTGTTGAAAATATGGTTCCCTGGTCCGTTGAGTGCATCAAGCAGGATCACGGCAAACATTTTCTTTCTTCCGTTCCGCGTTTTGATGGATTTTGTTTGATACCGAGTCACCTCCAATACAAGCGGGAAATTGAAAACTTTTATAACCGCTATCATCCTTTCGTGCATAAGCCAGTGCCGGGATACCCGGATCAAACACTTATTTTTCTAAAGCATGTATTTGGTGAACAGCTGGAAATCGGACTGGACTACCTGAAAATAATGTTGATGTACCCGACTCAGGTGTTACCAATCCTCTGCCTGGTGAGTATGGAAAGGAATACCGGGAAGACGACCTTCCTGAATTTTCTAAAAGCCATATTCGGTGATAATATGACCATTAACAGGAATGAAGACTTTAGAAGCAACTTCAATGCGGAATGGGCAAACAAATTAATTATTGGCGTTGATGAAACCCTGCTCGACCGTAAGGAAGACTCCGAACGCATTAAAAGCCTGAGCACTTCCAAGTATTATAAGGTAGAAGCCAAAGGGCAGGACCGCCAGGAAATTGAGTTCTTCGGAAAGTTTGTTTTTTGCAGCAATAATGAAAATAATTTCATCATTATGGACTTGGAAGAGATCCGCTACTGGGTAAGGCGTTTAGAGGTTCTCAAAGATGAAAATAAGAATATGCTGGAACAGCTTAAAATCGAAATCCCCGTCTTTATTCACTACTTAATTGAAAGGCCATTCACCACTCAGCATACCACCAGGATGTGGTTCCGGCCGGATCAATTAGTTACAGCCGCTTTAAAAAGGATCAAACGTTTCAACCGTAACAAACTTGAAGTAGAAATGTCGCAGCTGCTATTGTCAATTTTAGATAGCAGGGAGTCAGTCATGGAAATATCATTTACCCTCAGCGACATGCAGGACTGGCTCGCAAAAAAAGGATTCCGCCATGATAGCGGCGCCATTAAAAATGTGTTGCAGAATGCCTGGCAATTAAAACCTGTTCAAAATTCACTTACTTATTTGCAATACAAGTTTAGTGTTGATGGCATCTACGAATTTAATATAAAAGGAAGATTTTATACTGTGACACAAAAGATGGTGTTAAGACTTAATAATCTTGATGATTTTGATGCGGAGAATATAAATACTTCTTAGTTAAATTATTATACGCATCAAAATTGTCATCAGGGGGCATCACAAAAAAATGCGCATGATTATGCATGATGCCCTTTGATGCAACGTTGATGCGACATACAAAATTGATTATGAAACTATTATAACGGTTTCATCAAAGCATCAGATATTTTGGTATAGTCGAGCCCTTTTTTTTGCAGGCTAGGATTGCGTCGCGCTTCAAAAGGAAAATAGTGGGCTGATATTCTGCGTGTATTTTTCTTTCACCCGCCTGTACAAAGAGGGCAGACTAGTAAGTCGCTTTTTCGGTTTTCATTTTATTAAACATACCTATTATGGATCAACATACCTTTTCGATTCAGGAAGCCAAGCAGATGGACGGATTTGAACTTCGAAATGATTCCTTTAAAGGAAGCAACAGTCCCCAATTTATAACATTTGTTGCTCTGAAAATGATCATAAAAACCTGGTTGTTTTTGAAGGCTTCTTCAATTTTATTTCCTATAAAACAGCATTGCAATCTGATCAACAACTGCCGGAAAGTCAGGTGAATTATCTGATCTTAAATTCTCTATCCTTCTTCGAAATATTAAAAATTTTAATGGAAAGCCATCAGCTAGCGGCTCTTTTTGAATCGTGATAAAGCGCGAATTCAGTATACCCAAAAAGCGTTGCTGTTAAAAACATTATGTATTGATTGCAGTATATCTATGAAGGTTTCAAAGATTACAATGATCTTATAATGAATAGACCCATAAGAGAAGAAAAGGCTCAACGTATTGGAAGGCGACTTTGACATTTTAAGGCGAGCGGTGTTCTTGTCGAACAAAAAAGCCGCTCCACTTTTGCTCCCGTTGGTCGCAAAAGTAAAAATCAAGAAAACAAAAAATGAAGAAGTATGGAAACAGTGTCCGGAAGAAAACGCAAAAGAGGTAGACCATCTAAAACCGTTAAAAAAGAAGTTCGGGCAGCAGTCCGGTTTTCAAAAACGGAATATTTCATTGTGAAAGAGAAAGCCGCCAGGGCTGGTATTAAACCATCACTTTTTATTCGTCAGACAGCCATCCAGGCCTTGATAAAACCAAGGCTAACGGAGGAAGAAAGGCATTTTGTCAGGCAGCTG
>CAXSIE010000241.1:6023-7852 GCA_964237295.1 uncultured Flavihumibacter sp.
CAACCTGAATCAGCTGGCAAAATCCTGTCACCAAGAGGGGGTTTTTAAAGCGATGATTTACTTTGAAAGTTATAGAAAACAAATTGATGAACTTCTCGAAGATTTGCGCCATGCTAAGTAAGGTATTAACCGGTCATTCATTTTATGGATCCATTCGATATATACACCAGGATGAGAACCGTGCCACTATACTTGCAACCGAAGGAGTAAGGGGTCATGATTATAAGCTAATGATACAGGATTTCGAGCTGCAACACCAGCTTAGGCCATCAAAAAAACAGGCATGTTTTCATGGCATCTTAAGTTTTTATCCCGGTGAAAATCCGGGCGATAAAACGATGGTAGAGATCGCTAAAAAGTACCTGGATGAAATTGGTATTACAAACACACACAGTATGTAATTACCAAGCATACTGACAAGGCACACCTGCACATGCACATCATTGCAAACATGGTTGACAATAACGGCAATACTATTAAAGATAACTGGATTGGTTTACGGGGTAAAAAATCAGCCCAGCGATTGACACTGGAATATAAATTAATACCTGCTTTGAAAAAGGACCTAACCTTGACTCACATGGAGTCCCTTAATGCTACGGAGGCAAACAGGTATCGTATTTATTCTGCTATCACCGAACATTTGCCTGTCTCGTCCTGAAATAGCTTGTCACTTAAAAAAGCGAAATCAGGATGAAAGACAAAAAAGTTAAAAGAAGAAAAGTTGAAGGAAGAAGTCGAGAACCTTATAAACGACGTAAGGAATCAGAGATGATCAAAATTGTAAAGGAGGTTAACGATGGTATAATTAGCAAACGATCGGCATGTATAAAGTATGGACTTAACAGAAATACTTTAACGCGTTTTATCAGACAATATTCTATTCGTAACTTAGAAGCTGTTTAAGATTTTTTAAGCATAATTCGTATAGAGGCCAAAAGGATCATAGCCTGGCTGGTATCGGTTAGGCGTTCATAATCTTTGGAATTCCTTCTGTTGGTATCCAGCCAGGCAAATGATCTCTCTACTATCCATCTTTTAGGCAAGACTTTGAACTGATGCGCTTCATTTTTTTTAATGATTTCCACCTCAATGCCAAAGGCTTTTTTTATCCGCTCTATTAATTTACCACTATAGCCACCATCTGCAAACACCTTTACTATACGGTACCAGCTTTCTTTCATACATCTTATTACTTCATCCGCACCGTCTCTATCCTGTATCGATGCGCTGTGAATGACTACAGCCAGCACAAGGCCTAAAGTATCTACAATGATGTGCCTTTTTCTTCCTTTTACCTTTTTACCCGCATCAAATCCCCTGGCCTGGCCAGCCACCAGCGTGGTTTTCACCGACTGAGAATCTATAATGCCCACTGTAGGTTGCTCATTTCGCTTGTGTTGCTTTCTCACTTTTTCAACCAGTGCTTCATGGATTTGCTCAATAGCCCCATTTGTTTTCCAGCGGCTGAAATAAAAATAAACCGTTGGCCATTTGGGAAAATCCGATGGTAGCATGCGCCACTGACAACCTGTTTTGACCAAGTATAAAATAGCGTTTACAATTTCGTGATAACTGTATTTACGCTTGCGCTCATCACATACATATTTTTCTATAACTTGCCACTGGCTGGGGCTTAAATCGGTAGGATAGTTTGTCATTTTACTTTTGTTTGTCGTTATTCACAAGTAAAACAACTTTCCTTAATGCTTATAGCCTCAGCCTATTTTTAACATAGCCATATAACTTCTGTATTTAAAATCTTAAACAGCTTCTTAGGTAATGAATTATCCGATCAACTTCTTTGCGGCATGACGGAAGATCAAAAA
>CAXSIE010000242.1:0-7846 GCA_964237295.1 uncultured Flavihumibacter sp.
TACGGTGTGGACGCAGTGCTCGCAGGCCATAGTCATGTTTATGAAAGAAGTTTTTTAATTCAGGGTCATACCGGTAATTCGAATTCATTCAAGCCGTCACCACCTGAGGGCGGTAATCTCATAAATGGTTCCAGCGCCCGTTATGATGGAACCATCAATTCCTGTCCTTATTTTACTATTGATACCGTTGAAAAAAAAGGAACAGTGTATGTTGTAGCCGGTTCGGCAGGACAAATAGGAGGTGGTACCAACGCAGACCTTCCCGTATTTTACTATAAAAATTACAGCGGCACAACGGGTGGTGAAAGCGGTGTTTTATACCTGGAGGTTCAGGATAATCGCCTTGACGCAAAATTTATAGGATTAAGCGGAACCGTAAGGGATCAGTTTACCATTATGAAAGGAGTTAACACAAAAAAAATAATCACTGCCGAGATCAATAAGCCTGTAGACCTGACAGCCTCCTGGATTGGTAGTTATAACTGGCTTCCCGAACCCCCGGCAGGTAAGGATAAAGTCAGGACATTAACCGTTAAACCAGCCAGAGCAGACATATACACTTATTTTGTTAAAGATAGTATTGGCGCTTCCACAACCTGCATCAGCGATACTTTTGAAATCCGGGTTGCTTCTCCGGCATCTTCTTCCTTAAAATTTGATGCAAGGCAAAAATACAACAGTGTTCTCTTGAAGTGGAGTACTGAAAAAGGACCTGACATAGATTATTTTACTGTGGAGCGGTCTTCAAACGGGCGGGATTTTACGTTATTAACCATGGTGAAAGCAACTGTTTCAAACTCCAACAGTGCATCTGTTGTTCCTGCCTCCCTGTTTAAAACGGCTACTTACGAGTTTGAAGATAACTACCCTGTTCACGGAAATAACTATTATCGTCTTAAAAAAACCCTCAGGAATGCTCAGACGGTATTACTCGGTCAGCGAATTATAGATTTTGAAGCAGTGAAGTCTTTCACATACAGTGTAAAGTCGAATGCTGCCGGCAACAACATGATCAATATAAATGTCGAAAGCTCAAAGAAACAGCTGTTACACATAAAGATGTTCGACATGACCGGTAAACTTGTATATCATAACGACCTGGCTGCATCACAGGGCAACAACAATGTGAAAATGGTACTGACTCCGGGTATGTATGTTTTGAATATCACAGCACCCGATAATACCAGTGTTGCAGATAAAATTTTATTGAAATAAAACCTGGTATTTAATTAGGGAAATTTGATGTTCACTAAAGCCATGGAGGTGCGGAACAATTTCTTTATTAATTTGCATGGCAGCAAGATTCAATTGCATAATTGCACATTGGACTCTTAAATTATCCATGAAAAAAAAATACAGCATCATAATCGGATTTTTTTTTAGCGGATTAGTATTTTCTTTTTCACCTACCACCCCATCTCCGAAAGACACTATCAAAAAATTTTATGTCTCGCAATTCAGGGCATTCACTGCAAGTGTACAGCAATTGGGAATGGCTGTTGAAAATAATGAACCTGAAAAAAGAATAAAAGAGCGATTTCTGGCTGCAAGGCTCGATTACAAGCAAATTGAA
Source organism: uncultured Flavihumibacter sp. (assembly GCA_964237295.1). GTDB lineage: Bacteria > Bacteroidota > Bacteroidia > Chitinophagales > Chitinophagaceae > JADCRZ01. Next base: position 1,574 of record CAXSIE010000242.1, read on the forward strand.
TTTATTCTTGAATATTATTATGAGCTTGATGTAAATAAAATCAATGGGCCGGGAATTGATTTTGTGGAAGAAGAAGACCCTTTGGCATTCCATGAACCACAGGGTTTTCAGATGATTGAATCCTGTTTATATCCGGGCTATGATACTACTCAAAAGAAACGGCTTTTACAATACATTAACAAGTTGTATGAATTAACAAACGGGCTCAATACCAACGCAGCTTCATTTCAGCCGGATGATTACATTACTGATGCTGCAATGGAAGAGTTATACAGGATACTCGCCCTGGGTATCACAGGTTTTGATTCTCCAATAGGTCACCTCTCCTTATTTGAAGCCCAATCATCTTTAAACAGCATACGTGTTGTTATTGAATCTTACAAAGATGAAATCAATACAGCGGGTATAAAAGATTATAAGGCGCCCCTTGAACTGATTGAAAAGGCATCACGGTATCTTAAAAAAAATAATGATTTTGTTCGGTTTAACCGGATGGAATTTATTATTAAATATCTTAATCCTTTGTCGGGATGGCTGGGTAATGCAAAAATAAGAATGGGTTATATTGATAAGCCGGCAAGATATGGGCTGATAAAAAAAACATCACAACTTTTTGCTGTTGAAAGTCTTCAGAGGGATAGGTATTTGTATGATGATACTATTACAAAAGCGAGAATTGAATTAGGGAAAAAATTATTTTATGAACCCGGATTGTCGAGGAATGGCAAGCGTTCCTGCGCCGGTTGCCATCAGCCATCAAGGGCTTTTACTGATGGATTGCAAAAAGCGAACGAGCTTGATGAGCATACCTCTTTACTTCGTAATACACCTACGCTGTGGAATGCAGCCTTACAAAGAAATTTATTTTACGACAGCCGGCAAGTGTCCCTGGATCATGTTATTGCTGAAGTTTTAGCAAATGAAAAGGAAATGAATAAAGGAAGTGATGCAGCTGCTATATATTTAAAAAATCGTGAAGATTATAAAAAGTTATACAGGGAGGCGTATCCTGCTTCAGGAGAAATTGTTGAAGGGAGTAAAATCGTAAACGCCATTGCAATGTACGTCCGTACAATAGTATCTTATAACGCGCGTTTTGATTTATATATGCGCGGACAAAAATCAGCAATGACATCCAATGAAGTGAAAGGCTTCAACCTTTTCATGGGGAAAGCGCTTTGTGCCACCTGTCATTATGTTCCTTTGTTCAATGGCTCAAAGCCTCCTTCGTATTACTACCAGGAGTCTGAAGTAATTGGTGTGCCTGCAACAACAGATACAATAAATGCAGTAATAGACAGCGATCCGGGCAGGTATGCTATTGTAAAAAAGGAATTCTTAAAGCATTCTTTTAAAACACCCACATTACGAAACATTGCATTAACAGCTCCATACATGCACAACGGGGTATTTAAAACATTGGAATCAGTAGTTGATTTCTATAATAAAGGCGGAGGGAAAGGATTGCATATAGATCTTGATAACCAAACATTACCTTTCGATAAGCTCAACCTCGATGCAACCGAGCAAAAAAACATAATTGCCTTTTTAAAAACATTAACAGATACTTCTGTTTTAAAGATGGGTAAGTAATGTTATGTCTTTATAAACTAATATAATATCCATTAGCCGTCCGGACATTTTTTAGATGCACTTACAAGATTAGTACTACTTTAAATACGTAGAAGAAAAAATTAAATACATTGGAAACTTTGGTTACATTAAAAGTTTCCTTAGTTTTGTCTCCGAATATGGAAATGCAAGAGAGAATTTTACAGAAATCTGCCGATTTGTTTTTGCTGTATGGGATCAGGTCTATCACCATGGATGAAATAGCTTTACAATTAGGGATCTCGAAAAAAACCATCTACCAGTTTTATGCTGATAAAAATGAATTGGTAAGTGCAGTGATTCTCAAGATACTGGATCATAATCAGGATTGTTGCCAGGCTTATAAAAAAACAGCGAAGAATGCCATAAATGAAGTTTTTCTGGCAATGGAAATGGTGCAGGAAATGTTCGAAAACATGAACCCGTCCATGTTATATGATCTGGAAAAATACCATCCGGAATCGTTTGAAAAATTTGTTTTTTATAAAAACAATTTCTTATATAAGATTATAAAGGAAAATCTTGAGTGGGGAATAAAGGAAGAACTTTACCGGGATGATATTAACACAGTAATTGTAACGTTGATACGTCTGGAGACAATGATGCTCTCGTTCAGCCCGGGAATTTTTTCAAAGTCAAAGTTTAAGATGTCGGTAGTGCAGCAACAGTTGATTGAACAATTTTTGTTTGGTGTTGCATCGTTAAAGGGATACAAGCTTATTTTAAAATATAAAGAAGAAAGAAACAAAAAAATATCTCAGGAAAATGAAAACATTTAATATAACAGGCTTGATATTATTTTTTAATATGCTTGCATCGGGCTTAATGGCGCAAGAAAGGCACGCAATGTCGGCAAAAGAAGCAGTTGACTATGCGTTAAAAAATAGTGTTCAGGTTAAAAATGCATTGGTAGGAATTCAGCTTCAGTTACAGAGTAACAGGGAAATTACTGCCGCAGCTTATCCACAGATAGATGGTTCCGTTAACTTTACCGATTACCTCAGCATTCCGACCAGCCTGCTCCCCGGTGAATTCTTTGGTCAGCCTTCCGGTACATATCTTCCTATTAAGTTTGGTCTTAAATATAATTCAACCTATGGCCTGAATCTCCGTCAGATCTTATTCGACGGACAGGTGTTCGTAGGCCTGAAAGCAAGGAGCGCTTCAATCAGATATGCAGAGCAAACTGTTGCAGTAACCCAGGAACAGATTAAAACCAATGTATACAAGGTTTATTACCAACTGGTAGTAGGACGTACTCAAATTACATTGATTGATGCAAATATCGGGCGTTCGGAAAAACTGCTGCATGATACCAAAGAATTATTTAAAAATGGTTACCAGGAAAAATTAGATGTTGATAAAGTAAATGTTTCTTTATCGAACTTAAAAACAGACAGGACAAAAGTGGAAAGCCAGTTGCAAACAGGCAACCTTGCATTGAAATACCTGATGGGTATGCCGGTTAAAGATGAACTGTTGCTTACAGACAGCTTAAGAGATTCCGATCTTAAGGAAAATCTTCTTAACGATGGCAATTTCAAATATGAAGACAGGGTTGAATACCAGTTACAACAAACTGCAGCAAGGTTGGGAGAGTTCAATATCAAACGTTATAAAGCGAGTTATTATCCAGCGTTGACACTAACAGGCGGGTATAACCGAAATGCGCAGCGTAATAAATTTAATTTTCTTAAAACCGGAGAACCATGGTTTACCACCAGCTTTTTTGGGATAGGCCTGGCGGTACCGATATTTGATGGCTTTGCAAAAGATGCCCGCATACAACAGGCGAAGCTTCAGCTGCAGCAAACACAAAACAATATTTTAGATCTCGAGAACAGCATTAATAATGACGTGCAAACCGCAAAAGTTCAGATAGCGAGTGCCCTGCTGAGCCTTGATGAACAAAAGAAGAATATGGCGCTATCCGAGCAGGTTTACAATCAAACCAAACTGAAATACGAGCAGGGCCTGGGTTCTAACCTTGAAGTAACCAATGCGGAAACGGATATGATCACATCGCAGAACAATTATTTCTCAGCGGTATACGATGCCATTATCGCAAGAATTGACTATTTAAAAGCTATTGGAAAATTATAAAAACGGAATATAAATAAAACCGAATTATGAAACAGATAATAAAATTAAGCCTGGTTATATTTTTTGCAGCAGGTATGATATCATGCAACTCAACGCCAAAGGATAAAAATGCACAGGTTGCAGAAAAGAAAGAAGCTTTGCAAAAGAAGAAAGATGAGGCGTCAAAGCTTGAGGTGGAGATCAGCAAACTTGAAAAAGACCTTGCTTTAATTGACACCTCGGCAGTAAAAGCTGAAAAGCCTAAACTTGTTGCGGTAACTGCTATTTCAAAGGAGAATTTTACACACTACATCGATTTACAAGGCAGGGTGGATGCTGAAAACATTTCATATGTAACGCCACGCGGACAAGGAGGACAAGTAAGAGAACTGTACGTAAAGAGAGGTGATGCCGTTAAAAAGGGACAGTTATTAATGAAGCTCGATGATGCTATCCTGAGGCAGAACCTTGAAACCGTTAAAACGCAATTGGCTTATACACAAAACATTTTTCAACGTCAGAAAAATCTCTGGGATCAGCAAATAGGAACCGAAGTTCAACTGGTAACGGCTAAAAATAATGTTGACCAGGCACAGCGTAATATCTCCACTCTGGAGGAGCAATTAAAATATGCAAATGTGTACGCGGAAGTAAGTGGCATTGCTGATGAAGTTAATATTAAAGTAGGTGAAACCTTCACTGGTAGTTCTATGGCGGGTATAAAAATAGTAAATACATCCAACCTCAAAGTTGTAACCGATATTCCTGAAAATTACGTGTCGAGGGTTAAGAAGGGAACACCTGTGGTTATCACGATTCCTGACCTTACAACAACCTTTAATTCTACCATAAGTCTGATCAGTCAGTCTATCGGAGCCAGTTCAAGAGGTTTTACTGCAGAAAGTAAACTGCCCGCTAGAGCGGATCTTAAGCCTAACCAGATAGCCCTTATAAAGATCCAGGATTACACAGCTTCTAATGCGTTGTCTATTCCTGTAAATACCATCCAGACAGATGAGAAGGGTAAATTTGTTCTAGTGGCCACAAATGAAAACGGGAAAATGATCTCACGTAAAAGAGCCATAGTTATTGGAGAATTATACGGCGATAAGATCGAAATAAAATCAGGTTTACAGGAAGGAGATAAGCTGATCACCGAAGGCTACCAAGGTTTATACGAAGGGCAATTGATTACAACGGCTACTACATAAACTTACTTCCAGTGAAAACATACATCATCAGAACATCTTAATACGGCTTCAAAAAATTTTTTTATGAGCGCATTAGAAAATATAAAGGATAAGTTTAAAGAGTTTAAGCCAACCAGCTGGTCCATTAATAACAAAACATCCATTTACCTGCTCATCATTTTTGTTTCCATGATGGGTATATACCAGTTCGTTACTTTACCAAAAGAACAGTTTCCGGATATTGTAATTCCTACCATATACGTACAAACGATCTATGTGGGTAATTCACCGAAAGACATTGAAAACCTTGTTACAAGGCCTATTGAAAAACAGATCAAAGGAATCACCGGTGTAAAGATCAATAAACTCAACAGTACGTCCGTGCAGGATTATTCTGCCATTACTGTTGAATTTAATACCGATGTGAATCTTGATGTGGCTATTCAGAAAGTAAAGGATGCTGTAGATAAATCAAAGAAAGACCTTCCTACCGATCTTACGCAGGAGCCTAATGTGCAGGAGGTAAGCCTTTCTGAAATCCCTATCATGTTTGTGAACCTGAGTGGTGATTACGACATGACGCATCTGAAAGAATATGCAGACAACCTCCAGGACAGGCTGGAAGATTTATCACAGATCACCAGGGTAGATATCGTAGGTGCACCGGAAAGGGAATTTCAGATCAATGTTGATAATTATAAAATGCAAAGTGCCAATATCACATTTGATGATATCGCTAATGCAGTTGCAAGAGAGAATGCCGATGTATCCGGCGGACTATTGCAGGTTGGTGACATGAAAAGAACGCTTCAATTAAAAGGACAGTTTAAAACTGCCTATGATATTGATAAAGTAATTCTCAGGAATACCGCCGGGGCGCCAATATACCTTCATGATATTGCCGAGATCAAGGATACCACAAAGGAAAGAGAAAGTTACGCACGATTAAATGGCAAGAACGTTGTAACGCTTAACATAGTAAAACGCGCCGGTGAAAACCTCATTATCACTTCCGATGAAATTAAAAGAGTAGTAGCAGAAAGCAAAGGAGTTGATTACCCGAAAGATCTTAGTGTAGTTATTACAGGCGATCTGAGCCGGAACACGCGTACTTCCTTTAATGATCTTGTTAACTCTATTGTTATCGGCTTTATGCTGGTGCTATTAGTGCTGATGTTTTTTATGGGGGTTACCAATGCATTCTTTGTGGCCTTATCTGTGCCGCTGAGTATGTTTGTGGCATTTATGTTTCTTCCCGGGGCAGAAATAATAATTGGTGGTAATGTTACCCTTAACTTCATTGTATTGTTTGCACTTCTTTTTGGATTGGGTATCATAGTAGATGATGCCATTGTGGTAGTTGAAGCAGTGATGCATCACCTTGAGCAGG
>CAXSIE010000243.1:0-7819 GCA_964237295.1 uncultured Flavihumibacter sp.
CCAGAAGCCTGTATCTGTAAACATGTATCCCGGGTGAACCTTTCCATCATAAGGACTGAAATAGTAGGGCTTGCCGGTGCTGTCGTATTCAAAGAACTGCCTGGAAAAAAGACTTGCCCTGAAAAAGCACGAATAGAATGTTGCTTTCTCTTCTTCCGTTCCACCCTCGGCAAGTATCTTGCTTAAATGGTTGTTCCATATGCTGCCGGCCGATGCTTTTGTATCTTCCAGGTTTTTAAAGTTTCCTAATTCCTGTGTAAGATTTAAGGATGCCTGGGAAGGGCTGATGTAGGAAGATGCTATTTTTGCCTGAACCTTTTCTCCCGGCTTGAATTGTATGTATGCACCAATGCCATTTCCTTCATTGGATAATGAAGCCGGTGTAATTGAATTGTTTTTATTTTCCCAGGTACCATACGAAACAAAAGGTTTATCGAAGATGATCACAAAATAATTTTTGAAATCCTTTTGCAGGTTGCGGCCATTAATAACATAACCCGTTATTTTTCTTTCTGCCGGATTGATGGTAACCATACTCATCCTGGTGTAACCATCAAGCACAACATAGGCGGATTGTTTTTTAGGAAACGAAAACCTCATATGTACGCCTCTTTCTGTAGGCGCCATTTCTGTTGTGATGTTGTTATCAAAAGCTACTTTATAGTAATTGGGCCTGGCAATTTCATTAGTGTGACTGAATTTTGCGGCCCTTTCGAATTCACCCACCACTAGTTTACCCGTTACCGGCATTAAAGAAAACACAGCGTAATCGTTTGTCCAGGAGCTGCATTGATGTGCCTGCTGGAATCCGCGGATGGAATCTTTAAAGTACTGGTATTTCCATCCATCACCGTTCCGGCCGGTTTGCGGCGTCCAGGTATGCATGCCGAAAGGCAGTGCTGTGGTGGGGTAAGTATTACCTCGAGTTAATTTGAATTCCGAGTTGGTGCCCTGGAGGGTGTTGACATATTTAACCAGGTCAACTGTATCTGCAAGGGAAACTTTACTTAAAAATAACAAGCAGGTAAAAATAATTGTGGTGACTCGCATCGTTTTTTATGAATTATCCGCAAATATTAATGATATTTTTGATAATACGATTATAAACAAGATGCTGACCGGAAGTGAAAGACCGGATTTAGAAACAAGACGCTGACTTCCAAATCCGGGACGATGACTTTTGAAGTCTTAAGTTTTATTCCCTGCCTAAAAATACTGTTCCACCGTTAACCCAAACGTAACCAGCAAATTTTCCCTTTGCGTTTTTGATAGTTTGTTATAGTTTAAGGCAGTGGTGAAATTAAGCCATTTTCTTAGTTTAAAAGAAGCGGTAGTAGTGGATTTGATGATATAATCATTTTTGTCTGACAGCGAATTCTGGAAAAATTGCAGGCCATCCAATACCAGTATATCTTTAATCACCCAACGGAATCTTAATCTTGCCGAGTTCCTTAATGTTTCATAAACATCTCTGGTAGCATCAGCTTTCTGCAGGTCACTTCTTTCATAAATAATACCATCGCTTAATACAAGTTCAGCAGTAGGCGTTTTAATAAATCTGTAAGCCAGTCCTCCACCAGCCTGTCCCCTGTTATTTATCTTAAGGGAAAAACTCTTATCAAAATTTCCTAATCCCCAATAGTAAAGCTTGCGAATGTTTTTGTAGATATCAAAGTCAAGTATAGAAGAAAAATCGTTATTGGTTTTATTTAGCCGCTGTTCACCATACACATAGCTATTGGTGGTGTTAAGCGTCATGATCTTTTTGCTGACGCTGAAACGTAAGGTATTATTCAACACAAAAGAATTACCGTCATTTGTTTTGTTTAAGACGCCGGTGGAGCCATAATATATGTAATAATGAACACTGTCGTTAAACTGTGCGAAGGCAAATTGTGATACAACCATAAAAAATAAAACAATAACAAATCGATTCATATCCGGTAATTTCGAAGATAGGTATAAAGAATTGTGCCGGGCCATTTATCAGTAATTTTAATATGTGAGTAAGCGGATTAGATAAGTAGTTTACTGGAAAGCTCCTGTATAAAATAATTGTCTGAACAGCAACTTTAGAGTAGTTTGCTATATAATTGGATTACATGATAGAGCAGGACAGTCAGGTATGTTTTAGCTTGTACTTTTAAAAAACTTTTGCCATATGCCACTATACGAACTACCTACCTTAAATTATTATGTTCCCCACACTAATTCTTAAATGGAATCAAAAAAAATAATCGCTATGAACAGACATTTTTCACTGAATTCTTTAAAAGTCTCCAACCTGCAGCTGCTGTTTGTTGTTATGATTACGGTGCTGGCTTCTTCCGCCTGTAATAATCCTCACCCTAAAACAGATCCTGATACCAAAGGAGATCCCAAACTTTCAAAGCTTAAGCTGTTGCCCGATTTTCATGCGGAGCATCTGTACAGTCCCGGTGTAAATGAGCAGGGCTCCTGGGTAGCAATGACCTTTGATGATAAAGGCAGGATGATCGCTTCCGATCAATACGGATATTTATACAGGGTTACCCTTCCTCCTATCGGTTCAGATACCAATACCACAAAAATTAAAGTGGAAAAACTGGCTATTGACATTCCGGGTGATACTTCTACCGCAACAATAAAAATCGGTTATGCGCATGCCCTTATGTATGCGTTCAACAGTTTGTATGTAATGATCAATGATGAAGGGGATAAAAGCAACAAAACACGCAAAAGCGGCCTCTACCGCCTTCAGGATACTAATAACGACGATCAGTATGATAAGATGACCCTGCTCAAAAGGCTGGAAGGCGAGGGCGAGCACGGACCACACAGTATCGTTTTGTCTCCCGACAAAAAATCAATTTATGTGATCGCCGGTAATTTTACCAAAATACCGGAAATGAATTCTTACAGGTCGCACCCGGTATTCAAACACGATAACATTCTGGCGCTTGTTAAAGATCCTAACGGTCATGACAACACCGTAAATACCCACGGCGGGTGGATTGCCCATTTAGATTCTACAGGCACTAACTGGGAGCTCATCAGTTCGGGTTTCCGCAATCCTTTTGACCTGGCATTCAATGAAGATGGTGAAATATTTACCTACGATTCCGATATGGAATGGGATTTCGGCCTTCCCTGGTACAGGCCGACACGTATCTGCCATGTAACAAGCGGCAGCGAGTTCGGATGGCGCCCCGGAACCAATAAATGGTCACCGGCTTACCCGGATAATTTACCTGCTGTGGTAAACATCGGACAAGGATCTCCCACCAGTGTTTTCAGCGGAATGACTGCAAGATTTCCTGATAAATACCGCCGTGCCATTTTTGCCTTCGACTGGAGTTTTGGTATCATCTACGCCCTGCATCCGCAAGCCCAGGGATCTACTTACAAAACAAAAGCGGAGGAATTTATTTCCGGCGCACCATTGCCTTTAACGGATGGAATCATCGGTCCGGACGGCGCTCTGTATTTTTTAACCGGTGGGCGTAAGCTGGAATCCGATCTTTACAGGGTTTACTATAAAGATAACAAAGAACCAAACAAAGCGCTGGCTTCCAGCTCTTCCGAAGAAGCTACCAGGGCACGCAAGACAAGAATACAACTGGAAGAATTTCATGGCAAACCAAATGCCCAGGCCATTGCTTTTGCCTGGCCTTTCTTAAAAGACCCGGATCGCTATATTCGCTTTGCCGCCCGTGTTGCAGTGGAAAACCAGCCGCCTGCTCAATGGCAGGACAAAGCGCTTGCTGAGAAAGACCCGCAGATATTAACCCAGGCAATGCTTGCATTGGCAAGAACAGGCGACTCGGCTTCAAAAATTAATAATAAAATTTTTGAATCGCTTATTACAGTTGATTACAAAAAATTACCTGAATCGCAACAGATAGATTTCTTACGGGCATTTGAAGTAACGCTTTACAGGATGGGTTTACCTGACGCAGCGGTTACTGCCAAAGTAAACGCTTATCTTGATCCCAATTATCCGGCTTCTTCCAACGATCTGAACCGTATGCTAGCCAAAATCCTGGTATTTACAGGAGATCCGCAGGTGGTTCCAAAAACCCTGGCTTTAATGGATGATGCTAAAGATGATAACGACACCTTGCAAAATACCTTTACAAAATCTTCTGACCTGGTATTGCGCAATCCTCAGTATGGAATGGATATTGCAAAAATGTTGTCTAACAAGCCCCCGGCACAACAGGTATATTTAGCTACCGCATTAAGCAAAGCAAAAAATGGCTGGACGCCTCAATCACACGATAAATATTTCCAATGGTTTACTAAGGCTTTCGGTTACAAAGGTGGCGTAAGCTATATAGGTTTTATAGACGGTGACCGTAAGCTTGCCCTGGCGAATGTTCCAAAAGACCAGCTGGCACATTTCAATTCCATTTCCGGACAATCATTGCTGGATTCCGCTAATAACAACCGGCTTGCAGTGAATGGCCCGCGGCCTAAAGGGCCAGGCCGGCGTTGGCAGGTTGATTCTGCACTTTATATTGTGCAACATGATTCCTCCGCCCGTGACCTGGAAAACGGCAAGGCGATGTTTGCAGCTTCCTTATGCAGTTCCTGTCATACCATGAACGGCGAAGGTGGTGCTGTTGGCCCGGACCTTAGCCAGTTGGGAACACGTTTTTCAGCCCATGACATACTTGAATCTATTATCGAGCCAAGCAAAGTAATTTCCGACCAGTTTGCTGCTACCAACTTTTATATGAAGGATGGCAGCTCCATTATTGCCAGGCTTAAGAATGAAGACAAGGATAAATATTATATCATTCAAAATCCTTTTACACCTCAGACGGTTCGTGAAATTCCAAAGACAGAGGTATCAAAAACCAGCATTTCAGACGCTCCATCAATTATGTATCCGGGACTGATCAATGGTTTGAACCCGGAAGAAATGAAGAACCTGATTGCTTATCTGATGTCGGCAGGCAATAAAGGCAACGTGGGTTATAAGAGTAAGTAGTGCTATTTTAAACGTAAATGGACGTAAACCCGTTAACCATACAAACAGTTTTTTTAACACAGAGGACGCAGAGGAAGGAAACACAGAGACCACAGAGGTCCTCTGCGTACTCTGTGTTTCCTTCCTCTGTTTCCTCTGTGTTTAAAAAAAACCATCAAGCACCATTGCTGTTAAAGCGCCAACGGATGTATTGAGAAAGTTAACAGCATTATTATCAAGATAGCGCCTCCGCTCTACCGTTGCCCCAAGAAGGGAATCAGCAAGATTGCCGGCAGTACCGCCAATAACTATCCAGAAAAAATCCGCACTCCACCCGAATCCAACAGAATATACAATGGCAATGATCATACTTCCTATAATACCTGCCAGCGTACCTTCCGCGCTTATTACACCGTTCAATCCCCGCTCATCTCTTTTAAAACTAATGATATTGTAATACCTGCTGCCATAAACATTACCAAGTTCAGATGATAATGTGTCTGCAGCGGCAGCGGAGAAACCTCCAGCCATCATTAATCGCAGCATATTTGTTTGTTCAGGCAATAAATAAATATACACGCCCAGAATACCTGCTACACCGGCATTAGCAAGCACCTGCCCTGCAGTACGACGACCATTATTTTCCTCTGCTATTGCCAGCGCTGCTTTAGCTTTGGCTTTCCAGGAGGTTGCCGCCGTGCCTGAAATAAAAAATACCGCCATCATCACAATTCCGGTAAACCCTGCACCAGGAAATATCAGCAGCCCGATAATTCCCCCGGCAACAGATGCCTGCAACGTTAACTTTTTCAATTTAACGGTAATGAAAATGGTAGTTCCTATAACAAGTAAAAGAACGAGGTAGTCTTGGAGCATGGGTATGAGGTATGAGGTATGAGGTATGAGGTATGAGGTATGAGGTATGAGGTATGTGGTATGTGGTATGTGGTATGTGGTATGTGGTATGTGGTATGTGGTATGGGGTTGGTTTTAGTTTATAAGTGTAATAACCCCGAAGGGGTGATATGATTATAGCGATAACAAATTTCCGAGTAAAACTCCGAAGGGGTGACATGATTCTATCTGTCTAAGACGCTATATGTCACCCCTTCGGGGTTCTGATTGAATATTACGTTATTACTATAATCATATCACCCCTTCGGGGTTTTAAACATTTCAAACCTTATATAACAGGCTGTTACTACCCCATGCCTCACACCCTTTACTTACTGCGGCAGCGTTAACAAAAACCCGATGGTAAAATTCGCATCCCAGTCGAAAACGAAAGTGTCTGTTTTTGTTGCATCTGCAATAGCCTTGTAAATATTAAGGCCGGCACCCATCTTTTTATCGGAAGCTTTATAACTGTCCGGCGGATTGAGCACGGTATATCTTTCATCACCCTTACGTACTTGCTTTGCAAGCGTAAAGGGAACACCTCCAATGATAAAACAAACATTTCGTTTGCTCTCCGGAACCTTTGCCACCTTATCCTTTACTTCACTGTATATAGCATCGTCAGACTTACCCTGTTCATAATATTTTGCACCGGCAGTTTCTACTGACTTAAGGCTACCGCCCTCATTCCAGGAAAGCTTGGTATTTCCAGAACCAATATCTGTAAGGAAAGAGCTTTCTACAAAAGATGGTGGCACAGTGGCTCTTAATCCAAACTTCGCTTCCTGGTCGGCGGTTACCGTATTTACTACATAACCAATTTTTTTAAGCTCATTTGCTATAAGGATAGTCTTGGGCTCTTTCTGGGCACCGGATGAAATTACAAAATGCATATTATTCTTACCTACTCCTTTTTGAAACATACCCACGAGGTATTTTTTTAAGCCGGCACGAATATCATCCGTAGATATCAACCCTTCATATGCCAGCGATTCACCGAAATCTTTTGAAACGATTTCCCAGCGTTTTTCCTTATCCATATTAATAACAAAAGAATTAAACCCTGAGGCACCTACTTCCACAACGCCCCTCAGTATTCCGTTCACAGGCTTTTCCGGTGTATAATCGAAAGACCGGTGTTCGGTTCCTGCGGATTTACTGCCGGATGAACTGCCGGTTGAAGCGGGCGCCGGACTTCCTTCACCTGCCATCGGAGGTTCCTTCCGTGCAGCACCAGCCGAAGACTCCGAAGTTGGGTTAGCAACATCATCGGGTTTGCCGGCAGGTAAATAACGTTTGATCGCAAAAAATGCCACAATACCTATTACCAGAAATAAAACTATTTTTCCAATCGGCTTGATTCTCATTTGTTATTTCTTATTTAGATGATGGTACGGTAAATAATTGTTTACTTCCTTTATTTTTTAAGATAATCGAGGTATTTGTTTTTTCCGGAATTTTTATCATTGTCTATCCGGGCAGCCGAAGTTTGAACAGAATCCGAGTAATTGAATGTATTGTCCACATCCAGTTGGGTAGCTGTTTGTGCCGCAATGGACACTTTTGCAGCATCTTTAAGGTCCTGTGCATTCATGGCCTGGGAAGTGATCTGGATGGCAGATTTAATTCCACCGATCTTGTTGGCCACATCCTGCCTGATCTTTTGTATAGCCACGTCAGCATCGCTATTGAGCTCTGTATTACCGGTAAAGGCTTTCATGGCTTTACCCATGGTAGCGGAGGCAGTAGTAACCGCATCATATTTTGCCTTCTGTATTTTAATGGTATTTTTTGAATTCAACAAGGCAACACCTGATTTGCGGTAGGCTTTGTCTGCAAACACTACAAGATTTTTTACGTCGTTTGCTACGGGCTTCACACCATCAATGAAATCCTTGGCAATATTGAAATTGGTAGCAGAGGTTTCCAGGGCAAGTTGCGTATCAAAATCATCCGGCGTTCTCTGTA
>CAXSIE010000244.1:0-323 GCA_964237295.1 uncultured Flavihumibacter sp.
ATTATCGTCATACGATTTGTTTTCAAGTAAAGAGAGGTAACCGATAAAATCTCCTTCCGTAGCCAGATGAGTTATGTATTCTTTTCCATCATCATTCAATCTGAATATTTTAACCTTGCCTTTTTTGAGGTAGTACAAATATTTAGGCCGTTTACTCTCACTATATAGAAATTGTTTTTTAGCTATTGTTTCAGATTCGTGCATGGAAATATCTATATGAAGCAATCCTCCGCCACATAGATCTCGCATCAGTTCGTTGGCGCCTCTTTCATCTGAAGAATACCGGCCCTGCAGGATCGCGTATTTCTTTATCCTTGTTTCTA
>CAXSIE010000244.1:333-1654 GCA_964237295.1 uncultured Flavihumibacter sp.
TGGCATTCAGCAATTCAATATCGTCAAAGGGTTTGGTAATGAAATCATCAGCCCCCATTTCCATTCCTTTACGAAAATCGTTTCGTTCTGTTTTAGCCGTAAGAAAAATGAAGGGTATATATTCCGTCTCGGGATTCTTTCTTAGCAGATGCAATACACCATAGCCATCAAGTTCAGGCATCATAATATCGCAGATAATAAGAGAAGGTTTTTCTTTCATAGCTATTTCAAGCCCCTTCCTTCCATTCTCCCCTGTTAGTGTAGTATATCCGGCCAGTTGCAATATCTCTGCGATGTTTTCTCTTATTTCTGTATGATCATCAATTATAAGAATAGTTTTCATTATAGCAACTTAAAATCCAAAGATACATTGATAGCTTTGATAGATATCTTTAATGAACACCGGAAACAGATAACCAAAATCAAGAAAAGAAAAAAGTAAGCACTACTACTTAATGTATTGTAATACTAAATGATTAGCAGGGAATATTATTTCTGTAAAGAAGTAAACGCCGTTGACTTAAAAGTTTATAGTGTTCTTTCTTTCTGGAACTACAACTTGCCTAAATATATTAGTGCTTGTGGATTATCCGGGCATGCCTTATGTTTAAATAAGATCTGCCTCCGGATAACAGGCGCCGGATCAGTTATGAATAGAATAATTTTTATTGAATATTTTGAAGACCCGGTAGCATATAACTATTATATTAATTCTTTCAGGTTTGGTAATCCTACATTGAAAGTGGTTCCTTCATGTAATTCGGTAGAAATTGTGATGCTTCCCTCCAGCATGTCAACATAACGTTTCACTATATGTAATCCCAGGCCGGTTCCCTGAATATTCACAGCATTCTTTCCTCTGTAAAAAGTTGAGAACAGGTGTGGCATATCTTCTTTTGCAATGCCGATACCCTGATCTTTAACCTGAAGTATCATAAAGGTGGACAAATTTTCAACAGCTATTTCAATGGCCTTATGAATCTCTGAAAATTTGATAGCATTGCTTAAAAGATTGATCAGAACATTTTTAAGCAATCTTTTATCAGTAGCAAAAAAATTTTCTCCATCAAAAGAAAGCTTAAGCTGCTGACCCATCTTCAGATTAATTTTCATTTCATCAAAAACATCCTGTAAAAATTCTTTTACATCAAAAACCACTACTTCAGTAAACACCCTTCCTTCTTCAATTTTCCCAAGGTTCAGGAAGTCCTCTAACATGGCATCCAGATGTTTTACAGAATCTTTGATCCGCCTGATATGTTTTTCACGGTGAGACTGTTCTTCATGTAGCTGATATTTGGATAATAAAGAAGCTGATGAT
>CAXSIE010000244.1:1664-7814 GCA_964237295.1 uncultured Flavihumibacter sp.
ATAGTGCTTAAAGGAGTTCTGAATTCATGAGAAGCCATGGAAACAAAGCGGGATTTTATTTCATTAAGCTCTTTCTCTTTATTCAGCGCGTCGCTTAATTCTGATTGAGATTTCTCCAGTTCCTGAAGCGCTTCCTGCAGTATCAGCGTGCGTTCCGCCACTTTGTTCTCCAACTCGATATTCATAATACGCACGTCGTGCATTATCTTTTCAAGTTGTGTTTTTTGCTCTGCGGATCTGTTTTCGGCTTCTTTACGCTGAGTTAGATCCGTTATGAAAATTAATGTAAAAAGCTCACCCAGTTGTTCATAGCTGTATAGATTTACCATAACAGGAAACTTCTGGCCCGTTTTATTTAATGCAAAAATTTCTTTTCCAGAATGTTCTTCGAACGGGGATCTAACTATATCAAGCCTGTACTGATTAAGCACACCCTGGTATTGCTCAGGTATAAGCATCTCAAACTGTTTGCCTGTCATCTCATTTTCGCTATAACAGAACAGCCGTTTCGCCTCGGGATTTCCAAGCATGATTTTACCTTTACTGTTTGTGATGATAATACTATCTTTAGTAAAATCAAACAACGCCTTCATCTGCTTTTTCTCTTTATCAAGCGAACGGTAGAGCTTTTTCATATAAAGTACCACAAACATTATTACAAGTGCTATGAGCGCATTGCCAATTTGCTTAATAAAACTATCAGGCAAAAGATGCTTGTCAAGCTGTAATGAAAAAAGAATCATCAGAACGGCCAATACCCCAAATACATAAGTATAAATATCATGCTTTAAAAATAAAGTCAGGAGAAGTGCCAGTAACAGGCCGTTATTATAGTAAACGAATGACGGAAAGCAGTACTTAAGCACTGAGGTGCATACTACTCCGGCAATACAGCCGGCTAAAATCAGCTTTGATCTGGGTTTAAACATAGGAATGACATGAGATTTATAAATTTAAAATTAACACTATTATTTTGTGAATAAAGATGAGGGCGCTATCCATTCCTGTTATGACAAAACGCTTACAGCGGAAAGCAATTATATTTGACAAATGAAAATCGATATTATTTCCGTAGTGCCGGAACTACTCGTTAGTCCCTTTTCACATTCGATACTTAAAAGAGCGAGGGAAAAAGGATTACTTGAATTGAACGTATATAACCTAAGGGATTACACCTATTATAAACATGGCCAGGTTGATGATTATCAATTCGGCGGCGGTGCCGGAATGGTTATGATGCCCGAGCCGCTTGTTAATGCTATTGAGTCATTACAAAAGAACGGCACCTATGATGAGATTATATTTTTAACACCGGACGGGGAGTCCCTTGTGCAAAAAACAGCAAACCAGTTATCACTCAAAAATAACCTGCTTTTAATTTGCGGTCATTATAAGGGCATTGATGAACGCATCCGCGCTCACTATGTAACTAAAGAAATATCAATAGGTGATTATGTTCTTAGTGGCGGTGAACTGGCGGCCGCTGTACTTGTGGATGCCATCGGACGGCTGATACCGGGAGTACTAAATGATGAGACTTCGGCTTTATTAGATTCTTTCCAGGATGGATTATTGGCACCACCCGTTTTTACCAGGCCCGCTGAATTTCGCGGCTGGAAGGTTCCGGAAATCCTGTTAAGCGGCGATCCAAAAAAAATTGACGAATGGAGATTTGAAGAATCTATGAAACGAACAAAGGAAAGAAGGCCTGATCTGCTGTCTGAACTGTGATTTGAATGATTTAATAATGATTTAATAATGATTTAATAATGATTTAATGATGACTATGATTGGTTTCATAGCCCATCACTAAATCAGATAAATCATCGTTTATATTATTTCTATCTGCTGGCCGGAACCATTGAATACAAGTTCTATACTTAACAAACCGCTTTTACGATTCCATGTAGCATGTGGCTGGCCATTATTAATGCTGCCATTCATACTTATACTTTTACCATTGATGGTAACCATCGTTGGCTTTCTTGTTAAAGCCGGCACATTTATTACAAGGTTGCGGTATGCTGGTTTGTCAGCAAATGTTCCGCCATTGGAAGCCATTTTCAAAGTATATTTTTTTCCGGTTACAAATGCTTTAAAGTGCAGCAGTTCATACCTTCCCTTTTCTAAAGAAAGATTTGTTTTGCCGTCATCATCATACATTGTGTACGATGAATCCTCAGTGCCCGGATAGTAGGTAACAGATAAAGAACCGGATTTATAATTTTGTGTATTCGGCATATTCGCCACAGTTGGAATAAACGATCCCGCTTTAACATACAATGGTATGTTATTTATATCCACCAGTTCATTGATCCATTGACCCCCTTTAATTTTAGCATTACTAAAATATTTGTACCAGCATCCTTTCGGCAGGTACACTTTGCGTTCTGTAGTTCCTTTTTGCAAAACCGGAGCAACCAGGATGTTATCACCCCACATATACTGATCTTCCGCAGTGAATAAATTGGCATCCGTATTATCATTATAAAACATCGGACGGGTTAGCGGATCTCCTTCCTTTGCCTGCTGGTAAGCAAGGGTATAATTGTAAGGGAGGAGCTGGTACCGCAACTGTATATATTTACGTACAATTGATTTAAAGGGATCAGGATAAAAAACCGGCTCGCTCTCGATATTATGCTGTGGCTCCGATTCTTCCAATGCACTTCCATGTGGACGGAACACCGGCGTAAATGCCGCAAACTGCAGCCAGCGGGTGTATAATTCAGGGTCTTTCTGTCCCATGGCAAAACCTCCCGCATCAGCATGAATATAAGGGACCCCGCTGATACTCATTCCCAGCATAACAGGTAACTGCGCCCGGAAACCGCTCCAGTTTCTTCCCACGTCGCCGCTCCATGGAAAGATGGAATAACGCTGGCTACCGGCAAAGCCCGAACGATTTAAATTAAAAAGCCTTTCAGAAGGGAATTCCTGCTGGTATTTTTCAAAAAGCATTTTGTTCCAGTAATGCCCGTAGGTATTATGAACTTCCCCTGAACCTAACAATCGTTTAACTCCAAGATCATGCAGGTTATGATGCATATCTGCGGGATGTGTTTCAGGTTCACCCAGATCTCCCCACCAGCCGGCAACACCTTTCTCAACCTGCTTTTTATACTTCGTCCAGAACCAGTCACAGGCATCTTTGCGAAAAAGGTCTAGCAAACCGCCGAAACCAAAATAGAAATTGGTAAGCGTATAAGGTTTGTTTGAACTGTCAACCGCATGGTATGGTTTCGATTCAGTGTAGTTTTTGGTACCCATTAAAAGATAGGGCTCCGTAATAAGAATAGTTTTTATACCCTGATCTTTGAGGTCTTTTATCATACGGTCCGGATCAGGCCAGTTTTTGTTGTTCACCCAGTCAAGGTTTCCCATGGTATTCTTAACGCTGTCGCCAAACCAAAAGAGGTCCAGGATAACCGCGTCCATAGGAAAATTTTCTTCTTTCATTTTGGCAACGGTATTCATCAGCTGTTCTTCACTGCGATAACCAAAACGGCTCATCAGATTTCCAAATACCCAGCGCGCCGGAATGGGCTGCCTTCCTACGAGTTCTGTATAATTTTTTAATATTTCGGCTGTATTGCTTCCTTTAATTATATAATAGGTAAGTTCGCCACTGCTGAAACCTGCTTCAAATATGTCCGCCTTTTTCTTTCCGATGTCAAAGTATCCGTTTGAAACGTTATCGAAAAAAATTCCGTATCCTTTTGATGAAATGATAAAAGGAACGGAATAATGTAAATTGTGCTCTCCTTCTCCATAACCAAAAGCCGGACTATTATTCAGATTAAAGCCATAACCCCTGCGATTCATTGGAAGCGCTCTTTCACCTGCCCCGAAAATCTGTTCGTCTTTTTCTAATTTAAACTGAAATCCTTTAAACCCTTCCGTAGAAAAATTTCTTGCAGAAATACTTTTCTTTTCGCCCTTAAACTGGTACTGGTAACTATTTTCCTTTATGGTGATCCTTACTGCATTTTCCAGGTCAATGGCAGTCTTAGTTTTATTAAGGGTAATTTTACTTGTATGGGAAGGTTTCTTAATGACGGCGTTTGATACCTGCTCATTATTTGTGTAGCCTTCAGGATTAAAGGTGGTTTTGATAATATTATTTCCATATAGCTGGAACAACCATGTTCCGGCAGGCGTTTTCTGAGTAATTTTCCCTGTAAAAAGGGAAAGTCTTTCAGGATGTTTCCGATTAACAACAGACTTAAAAGAAACCGGGGGTAAAAACAATAACATAGAGTACGATTTATTTATTTGACAAGTTGCCTGATTAAAACAACAACCAGTCCTTACACTAACCTGCTGTAAATAAGATGTTTATAGTTTGCTGCCAATTAAATTTTTCCTGTTTTGAAACTAACTGTCTCAAATTGATTTTCATAAATATCATGATCAATTATTAGTAATACAATACCCTTTACAGGTACTGTATTCACAACAATACCCGGTTCAGATGAACCGGGTATTGGATGTTATAGCTTTTCAAATATAGGGCAAAGTAGAAATGTATCAGCTTTTTACTAATTATTTTTTGTCATTATGCATAAGCGTTTCCATGTATGTGCGCTATGATAGCAGTTTTAAGTGATCTTTGGTTTAAATATTTTTATTTAATTAAAGTGCTGGTAGTTTGAAGTTAATACCTCAGATATGGAAGTTATAAACGGGCAACTGGTAGATATTTTTGAAAAACGAATCTATCCGGCACTTGTCACCACCGGGAACGGCAAAATAGTAAAAATTGAACCCCGTGAAGATTTCCTGCAGCAAATAAATCCGGAACTTAAATTACCTTTTATATTGCCGGGCTTTGTAGATGCCCATGTACATATAGAAAGTTCTATGCTGGTACCGGCAGAATTTGCAAGAATGGCCGTTGTTCACGGAACAGTGGGTACGGTGAGTGACCCGCATGAAATTGCCAACGTTTGCGGCATTGAAGGGGTTGAGTTTATGATTGAAGATGGCAACAGGGTGCCTTTCAAATTTAATTTTGGCGCACCGAGCTGTGTGCCTGCAACTGTATTTGAAACCGCAGGTGCAACACTGGGTGCCCGCACTGTTGCTCTTTTATTACAGCGGCAGGAAATTAAATACCTTACCGAGATGATGAATTTTCCGGGTGTGTTATCCGGGGATAAAGAAGTACTGGAAAAGATAGCAGCGGCAAAACAAATAGGCAAACCGGTCGACGGGCATGCACCAGGCTTAAGGGGTGAGGCGGCGAAAAAATATATAGAAGCCGGCATAAGCACAGACCATGAATGTTTTACAGCAGCGGAAGCGCTGGATAAGCTTCGATACGGAATGAAGATCCTTATAAGGGAAGGCAGCGCTGCTAGGAACTTTGAAGCGCTGGTTGAATTGCTTAACGACTACTCTGATAACATGATGTTCTGCAGCGATGACAAACACCCTGACAGCCTGCTTGCAGGCCATATCAACCAGCTATGTTCCCGGGCTGTTGAAAAAGGAATTGACATATTTAAAGTGCTACGGGCAGCCTGCATCAACCCGGTACTGCATTATAAACTGGATATTGGTTTGCTTCGTGAAGGGGATGCCGCAGATTTTATAGTGGTGGAAGATCTAAAGACTTTCAAAGTATTGAAAACATATATTGATGGGGAGCTGGTATGGGAAAATGGCAAAGAGCATGGTAGCAGATGGGAAGCGTCGGAAGATATAAAAGAAAAAAAACCTGTTAATAATTTTAACTGCCATAAAAAAGAATCAGCGGATTTTGCCATGCCCGCCGGCAATGTAAATATCAAACAATCAATCCAGGTAATTGAAGCGCTTGAAGGCCAGCTTATTACTAACAGGTTGAACCTTACGCCCAAAATCAGGGATGGTTTTTTGGTTAGTGATCCCGACCGTGACATACTAAAGATTGTTGTTGTAAACAGGTACTTTGAGGCTCCTGTTGCAAAATCATTCGTAAAAAATTTTGGTTTGAAATCCGGCGCCATAGCTTCCTCTGTGGCACATGACTCTCATAATATTGTTGCCATAGGAGTGGATGATGAAAGCCTTTGTAAAGCTGTGAACCTTGTAATTGAATACCGGGGCGGGATTAGCTGTGTGGCATCTTCAGAGGGTAACGCCCAACCATCAGTATCCGTTTTG
>CAXSIE010000245.1:0-7795 GCA_964237295.1 uncultured Flavihumibacter sp.
GAAATCCTCACACTCCAACAGCAAACCGGTGGATCATTTTTGTATGAGGCTGCAGCCTGTGCCTCAATCCCGGTTATCCGTAACCTGGAAGAATATTATGATAACGACCTGTTGCATTCTATTAAAGCCATAGTAAACGGATCAACTAATTTTATTCTTACAAGAATGTTTGAAGATAAGCTTGATTTTCAACAGGCATTGTTACTGGCGCAACAACTGGGTTTTGCAGAAAGTAATCCCAAGCTTGATGTGGAAGGATATGATGCTGTAAATAAATGGACATTCCTGTTAACGCATGCATATGGTATCGTTGAAAAAACCGATAACATTGTATTCAATGGCATTCAGCATATTCAGGCAGGAGATGCGGCTGTTGCCAAAGAGAAACATTATGAGATCAAGCTGGTGGCACAGGCAAAAAAATTACTGAACGGCAAGGTAGCTGCGTTTGTATTACCGCAATTTGTAAAACAGGATGATCATCTTGCTTTTGTAAAGAACGAATACAACGGTGTTGTAATAGAAAGCGGATTTGCTGATAAACAATTTTTTTATGGTAAAGGCGCCGGCAGCCTGCCAAAAGCCTCCGCTGTACTGAGCGACCTTTCAGCCTTACGCTATCAATACAGGTATGAATACAAGAAGTTGTATCATCACCACCCTCATGAGCTTACCAGTGATTTTTATATTCGCGTTTACATAAGCTTTGACGAATGGAAATATATTCCGCGAGATAAATTTGAATGGATCGAAGAATGGCATGCCGAGGCGGAGCGCAAATATTTAATCGGGGTACTTCCTTTCAGCGAATTAAAACATCAAACCTGGTGGAAGGAAAATAACACTTCTTTAATTCTGGCACCTGAGGCGCTCATCGAGGAAATAGAAACAAGAAAATTGAAGAAGAGAAGCCTGGAGCTGGCCGGCAGCTTTATTCATACGCAGTGACCATATCAGACAAAAGCTGACTGCAGCAATATCAATGAGGTTCGCCTGTTGATCACTGGTTTAAAATGGACGTTAACTCCTCTATCAATAAACTTTGCGCTGGATTGATCTTTTGCTTTGCCACCGGAACGGTAAACCATTCCCCTTTATCGATCTCCGGAAAAGACTTTATTTTTTCCGACTTAGGTGGCCACTCAATCTCAAAAGAATTTGATTTAATCCGGGAAGCATCTATATCAAACTCCAGAGCAAAAGCAATTACCGCTTTACCGCTCTTTAAACGCACAGGCGTAAGCGCTATAAACTTTCCATCAACTTTAATTCCGGTCTCTTCAAAGAATTCGCGTTTTGCAGCAGCAAGCGGTTGTTCATCTTCATCATACTCTCCTTTTGGAATTGACCATGCTCCTTCATCTTTCCTAATAAAAAAAGGACCACCGGGATGTACTAAAAATACTTCCGGAGATCCTTTTGTAAAACGGTATAATAATATGCCCGCACTTTTTTTAGCCATTATCAGGTATGAGGAATTGAAAAATGTTTTGATCTAAAATAATTGGGCTATATAAATATAATTCTTAACCCCGACTGGGGTGACATGATTATAGCAATGAAGTAATGGTTGAAGAGAACCCCGAAGGGCAATGTCATTAAGTTAAGATCAACAAGAAGCACTGGTGAAAAGTAAGCCTGGCTCTGTACATCCCCTCCTGGGAGGGGCGTTTGAGCCGAAGGCCAAACGGGGGTGGGTTGACTGTAACTATTCAGTAACTACCATCCAAAACGCTAACCGACAAGCACAACTACTACCATTCGGTAACATGTTGCCCGGTAACCCACCCCCATTATGTCCTTCGGACGTAATGTCCCCTCCGAAGGAGGGGATGTACAGCCAGGCTTACTTTTCACTTGGTGCTTGTAATTAAAAAGAACTGCTTAACTTAATGACATTGCCCGAAGGGGTGACATGATTCTATCTTTTTAAGACGCTACATGTCACCCCTTCAGGGTTCGTGCTTTGTGTTTAACATTTTACTATAATCATAACACCCCTTCGGGGTTTAGACACAAATTACTTTTTCTTATTAGGCTCATACCCTCATGACGGCTTTAAGCCGTCAGCTACCTAGCTGTTATATACCCTGTGCGTATTGAAATTCCTTTCTCTTTGCACGTTGCCATTTGTAACTCTGGAAGGCGCATTCCTTTGAATAGGTTGCTGCGGCCTGTGATTACTGGTAACGGACATCGCATATGGGTGATCGGTAATCACCGGAATAGCGGGTGAAATAAGCTTGTTGATATCTCTCAGGAATTCTCTTTCTTCGTTGTCACAAAAAGAAAGGGCGATACCGCTTGCACCTGCCCTGCCCGTTCTGCCGATGCGGTGCACATAAGTTTCAGGAATATTGGGCAGTTCAAAATTTATTACGTGTGAAAGGTCTTCCACATCTATACCCCTGGCGGCGATATCCGTAGCAACAAGCACTCTTATCCTGCCGGTTTTAAACAGCATTAAAGCACGTTGCCTTGCAGACTGTGATTTATTACCATGAATAGCTTCAGCTTCAATATTAGCTCTTTTAAGCTCTTTCACTACTTTATCAGCACCATGTTTTGTTCGGGTAAATACCAAAGCATTTTGAATATTGTTGCCTTTCAGCAGGTGCAACAATAAGGAACGCTTGTCGTTCCTGTCTACAAAATATAAACCCTGCGTTACTTTTTCAGCAGTGGTAGAAACCGGTGTAATGGCTACTTTCACGGGATTTCTTAATATGCTTTCCGACAATTTTGAAATTTCCTGAGGCATCGTAGCGGAAAAAAACAGCGTTTGCTTTTTAGCCGGAAGCATTGCAATGATTTTTTTCACGTCATGAATAAAACCCATGTCAAGCATGCGGTCAGCTTCATCCAGAACGAACAGGCTGATGCGCTGCAGGCTGATAAAGCCCTGATCAACCAGGTCGAGTAGCCTTCCGGGTGTGGCAATAAGTATATCCACACCATTTCTCAATGCAGTTGTTTGTGCATGTTGAGACACTCCGCCAAAAACTACCAGGTGTTTCAGGCCAAGGTATCTTCCATAAGCTGCGAAGCTTTCATCAATCTGTATAGCTAACTCTCTTGTTGGAGTTAACACCAGTGCCTTGATATGATGGGAACCGGCAGCTTTTTCCTGCTGCAGTATTTGTAATATGGGGATAGCGAAAGCGGCTGTTTTGCCGGTGCCTGTCTGGGCGCAGCCTAAAAGGTCTTTACGGCCGAGTACTACAGGAATAGATTGTTCCTGGATTGGGGTAGGACTAGTATATCCTTCTGTTTTGAGCGCCTTTAATATGGGCTCAATGAGATTTAATGTTTCGAATGACAATATATAATTGTTTAATGTAAATGAATTACAACCTTTCAAATAGTATGTAAAGATTGACTGTATATGCTGCTCATCAAATGACTTGATGAAGCTTTTAAAGTGAAGAAAGTTAATCGAGTCTGCTTAGAGAGCGTATATGATAGCAGCGAAGATAGGGATTATAATTGACACTTTGGTTTACCGCTGCAAGGTTAACAAAACTTACAGGTGAGCTAATTAAAAGTGAATAATGAAATGCGCCTTGATGTAGTCGCTGTTTTAATTAATTTTTATAGCCAGGGAGAAAAGGAAATACGTTTTTAAGAATAACAACACACTATTTAATATTTTCTTTTCCGCCCTGAAGCTGACTGCCGGCGGCAGCTTCTGCTTTCTTTTCACTCTTCGCCTTTCTTCTGAAAAAGCCTCTTAACAAAAAATTATGCTGAAGGGCTTCCATATTCTCATCGAGCTTTTGGGTGCTGGTTTCCAGGTTTTTCATCGTATTCTTAAGCTGTGAGGCTGTTTCTTCATCGTTTAGCAATAATCCAATCGGTTTATTTTTATTATTAAGCTGACCGGTTGTTTCTTTAAGACTTGTAGTAATTGCTGTAGCCTGAGATGCCGCCTGTTGTAATTGAGTCACTACCATTTTCAGGTTACTGAATACCATGGTGTCAGTAACCAATTCACCTGCCAGTGAGCCGGGTGTCTGTAACTTTGCTGCATAGTCAGAAAAGCTTTTTACCACTTTATTACCATTTTGCGAAGCTGTTTTAAGATTGGTAGAAATTGTATTGAGGTTATTCATGGTAAGATTCAACTTATGCGACATTACAGAGTCGGATAACAAGGCACCTATGGTTCCTTTTCCATCAACAAGCCGTTTACCGATGATTTTAAAATCTCCTGTAATACCTATCAGGTTTTTATTGTTTTCCTGTAAGGTGGCCATCATTTCATCGGTGTTCAGTGGTTTATCGGCAACCAACCTGTCGTGGTCTTCTATGGATTCCGTTTTAGAAGACCCACCGTATAAAACTATTATCTTATTACCAATTAATCCATCTGTGCTTATCTTGGCCCTTGCGTCTTTATGGATATATTCCTTTGATGCCAGGTCAATATTCATACTTATATCCACCTTTGAATCGCCGGCAAACTGAATTTTTTTAACTGTGCCGATCTTTACACCGGAGAACCAAACATTGTTTCCTTTTTGCAAACCACCTACATCGTCAAAAGTGGCGTCTATGGAAATTGATTTTACAAAGGTTTTGCGCTGGCCTCCGAGCGTCAGTACGCCAACAATTAAAATTATTATTCCTATCAATATAAAAGCTCCGACTATCACGGAGCGCTTGTTATTAGTGGTACTCATAAGTTATTGTATAAAATTATATTCATAAAAGGCTTTTATAGCCGGGTCATTAGAATGAAACACTTCCTCAAAAGTGCCCTGATGCAAAAATTTTCCGTTCAGCATCATGGCAATGCGGTTACCCGTTGTTTTTGCGCAGGTAAGGTCATGCGTAATAATAATAGAGGAAGTATGATATTGCTGCTGCACTTTGTTGATCAGGTTGTTGATTTCAATGGAAGTGATCGGATCCAGTCCTGCCGTAGGTTCATCATACAACATGATCTCGGGCCTGAGAATCAGGGTACGGGCGATGCCTATACGCTTTCTTTGTCCGCCCGAGAGCCCGGAAGGCATCTGGTCAATAGCCTGGATCAGTCCTACCCCTTCCAATACTTCTTCCACCGAACTGTTGATCTGTTTCCTGGTCAGGTTCCTTACATTTCTTTTTAAAGGAAATTCAAGATTTCCCCTAACGGTCATACTATCATACAAGGCACCGTTCTGAAATGAAAAACCTATTTTTAAACGCAATGCCTGCAACTCTTTATCTGAAAGCGCATCCACTTCATTGCCTAAAACATTCACCGTTCCCCTGTCGGGCCTTAGCAACCCTGAAATGATCTTGATCAAAACAGATTTGCCGGTACCGGAACGGCCCAGCACCACTACATTTTCTCCTTTATAAATATCCAGGTCAATGCCGCGCAGTACGGCCAGGGTACCAAAAGATTTTTCCAAACCTCTTATTGAAATTACTTTATCGGCGGTATCTATATGTGCACTATCCTTACTAACTTCCATCTGGTTATCTTATAAAATTGGTGATCTGTACAATTACTATCTCCTCAACAAAAATCAGGAACATAGAAAGCACCACGGCTGCATTGGCGGCCTTTCCAACGCCTTCCGTTCCCTGTGATGCATGAACCCCTTTGTAACAGCCCACTATGCATATAGTAAAGCCATAAACAAGCGTTTTTACTATAGAGGAAATCAAATCAAGGAAAGTAATCCTTTCAAAAGCCTTCTCAATAAAACTCACATAACTTGTTAATTCATTGGCATGTATATCCAGGAATGAGCCGATCAGTGCAACCAATGCCGTGTAAAGCATCAATATCGGGATCATTAACGTTGTGGCAAGCACCCTGGTAACCACCAGAAATTTAAAAGGATTGGTTGCTGAAACTTCCATGGCATCAATCTGTTCTGTCACTTTCATGGAACCTAATTCAGCACCTATGTTAGACCCGACCTTTCCTGCTGCAATCAACGCAGTAACAAGCGGTGCAAGTGCCCGCAGCACCGCGATAGAAATTAAAGAAGGCAGCCAGGATGTTGCCCCGAATTCTGATAAGGAAGGTCTTGATTGCTTGGTGAAAACGATCCCGGTTATAAATCCGGTTAAAGAGATCAATGGCAATGACCTGTAGCCAATCTCGTAACATTGCCTCACGAATTCTTTCCCTTCGAAAGGAGGAAAAAATACTTCTTTAAAGAAACGAAGTATAAACCTGTATCCGCTGTAAATATCCTGGAAAGTACGGTCAAGGCCTTTAGAAACTACAAATTTTTCCGATGCCGGTTGGATATTGGTGGCCATTAATTTTTCATTTATTTTCAGATTACGCTGGTAAGTTACTGATTTACACAACAGCATCGCAATCGCTCGCTACTTTTTACCAAATCTGCTATGCAATAAATAAGCCTCATAAAGTGATAGCTATCAGTTTGCAGCTTTCCACACTGGCATAAAAACAATATTTTTTTAATAAAATTGTTCATTAGTAAAATGAATGCTCCTGAACCCCATAAAGGATCCACATAAAGCTGAAGCTTACGGCAGATAGCCAAACACTACTTATTAGCAATATTCCAAAGTGTGAGGAACGCCTGTTTTGTCTGAAGGGTTAATAAGGGAAAGTTGATGGTATCAGGCGTATCCGTAGATTGGTGATAAGTTTTGGGATATCCGGAACCGGTTTGGATTACTGAAATTCCTTTCATATAAAATGAGATAGCATCGGAATTTACAAGCCAGCGGTTAGGGAATTCCGGTTCCTGGTACCTGTCATCAAGATGTAGTTTAATTAATTCGTTTGAAGCCATCATCGCGTTTACCAATCCATGCTTTAAAGTGTCCCTGACAAGAAAATAAGTATAATTGCTGTCAGCCTTTTCTGTATGAAAAGAGTCTACGCTTCCCTGAACATTCAGGTTGTACTGTGCCCAGGTTTTGTTATCGGGATACAATGAATTGCGGGCGTAATAATTTGATCCCAGCAAGCCAATCTCCTCCCCGGTAAAAGATGCAAATACAACAGACCGTTTAGGGCGCATGCCTGCCTGAGCAGCTTTCTGCATCAATTTGGCTATTTCCATAAGAGCCGCACTACTACCGGCATTATCAGACGCCCCATTGAAAACCTGGCCGCCTCTTTTTCCTAAATGGTCGTGATGGGCAGCAATGATTACCGTTTCAGCCGCAGTGTCTTTTCCTTTGATAATACCAATAACATTAGGCGCCTGCTCTTTTACAGAATCTATCTGTATGTCAATTCCAATGGTTGCTTTTGTTAAAAAGTGAAGCGGGCGGTGAGACCTCCGCATATTGATCATAAGCGATTGAAATGACACATCGTTCTGTTGCAGTAGTTCATTAATCATTTTTTCAGAAACATATATCCTGGGTAACGGATTAAGCACAACATCCGGATTCCGGTAAGATCTCAATGCCCCTGAAACTTTCAATGCTTTAGATGATCTTTCAAAATCATTCGTTACAACCAGCACCGCTGCCGCTCCTTTTTCAGAAAGGTTCTTCAGGTAATCCGAACTGATGGAAGACCTTGTTGCCTTGGCCAATAGCTCTGAAAGTTTATCGGCAGGCTGTCCCTGAACAATGATTACCACTTTTCCTTCAACATCCTCTCCTAACAGGTTGTTATAACTATCCGAGACAATTCCATAACCGCCAAAAACGATGGGAAGCGCATTTAGTTTTATAGATTTATAAGTGCTGCCGGGAAAGATATACCAGTCACTAAACTGATCGAACTTTTTTCCGGCGGAGGTGATCCCGGCTTTCGTAATTGTTATTTTCTGTAAAGGAACGGATTGAAAATAACCGG
>CAXSIE010000246.1:0-4482 GCA_964237295.1 uncultured Flavihumibacter sp.
GATATGCCCAGAGTAAAGCTGCCGGTGATATTTTATATTCATGGCGGTCCTACTGCACAGGATGAACTGAATTTTGATATGACAAGGCAGATGTTTGCGGCTCATGGGTATGCGGTAGCAGGAGTAAACTACCGGGGAAGCAATGGGCGGGGCATTGAGTTTTCAAGAACCATTTCCGGTGATTGGGGTAATAAGGAAGTGCTTGATATTCTTGGTGCAGCAGATTATCTGGTGGACAAAAGTATTGCTGACCCGGATCGTTTAGGCATTTCCGGATGGAGCTATGGTGGTATCTTAACCGATTACATTATTGCATCAACCACCCGTTTTAAAGTGGCGAGCAGCGGTGCCGGAGTGGCGGCCCCTTTGTCGTTATACGGTGTTGATCAGTATATAAACCAGTATATAAATGAAATCGGCCTTCCATGGAAAGATAATAATATCGAGAAGTACCTTAAACTTTCTTACCCTTTCCTTCATGCAGACAGAATTAAAACGCCTACACAGTTTATGGTGGGAGAGAAAGACTTCAATGTACCGGCTGTAGGTAGTGAACAAATGTACCAGGCGCTCCGGACACTTGATATACCTACTGAGCTTTTAATATATCCAAACCAGTTTCATGGCTTTACGCAGCCAAGTTTCATCAAGGATCGTTTTGAAAGATATTTCGCATGGTTTGATAAATACCTGAAACCTAAGTCGGCATTTTAAGAGAACAGCATTACCAAAAACTATGACCTGAGAAAATAGTCAATACCCGATTTCAATTAAGAACCGGTAAAGATCATGTTTCTACTTATCTGTATGCCGTTGTGGTTCATAACCGTTTAATTCCCAAACTTAGATGCGAATTTGCTTTTTTCCCCTTATTTTTGCCCCTCAAATTTTTCTATGCCCACAAGCTTTTCAAAATTTGTATTGGTATGAGCTGATGTTGCTGATCCGCCAGTTTGAATTAATGGCTGAAGAAAAATATAAAATGGAAGGAAAGATCAGGGGATTTTTTCATGCTTACATCGGGCAGGAAGCCATTGCTGCAGGATGTATGACAGCTACCCGCCCGGAAGATCCTTTTATTACCGGCTATCGGGACCATGGACTGGCAGTGGCAAAAGGAGTTAATGTAAAAGCCTGTATGGCCGAGTTGTACGGCAAAGCTACCGGCGCCGCAAAAGGGAAAGGTGGAAGCATGCATTTTTTCGGGGTGGAACAACGCTTTTTTGGCGGTCATGGAATTGTTGGTGCACAAATCGGCACCGGGGCCGGACTTGCATTTGCCGAGCAATACAAAGGAACCGATAATGTTTGCCTTACCTTTTTCGGAGATGGCGCCGCACGCCAGGGTATGTTGCATGAAGTGTTTAACATGGCTATGATCTGGAAACTTCCGGTAATATTTCTTTGTGAGAATAATAATTACGCCATGGGAACCTCTGTGGAAAGGACTTCCAACGTTACCGATATTTACAAACTTGCCGATGCTTATGAAATGCCCGGTGATTCTATAGATGGGATGATACCTGAAGCAGTTCATGAAAGTGTTACCCGCGCAGTCAAGAGAGCCCGGGAAGGCGGTGGACCAACACTCATTGAGATCAAAACCTATCGTTATAAAGGCCACTCTATCAGTGATCCCCAAAAATACAGAACCAAAGAAGAAGTAGAAGAATACAAACAAAAAGATCCGATTGAACAGGTGTTAAAAACAATCACCGATAACAAATATGCTACTTCTGAAGAGATTGACACGATCAATAAAAGAGTTAATGACCAGGTAGCCGAATCGGTTAAGTTTGCAGAAGAATCTCCGTGGCCAAATGATGACGAATTGTTGAAAGATGTTTATGTAGACAAGAATTTTCCTTTTTATGTTGACTAATCAGGAATGCATTTGAAATATTTTAATCAATTACAGCTTATAAAATGATCGAGAATAAAAACATACAGGATCCTGAAGTGAATGATCTGATCAGCAAAGCAACCGGCTTCTGGGCTGCCAACGGTAAAAAAACGCTGACCGTTCTAGGAATATTGCTTGTTGTGATCATCGGCTTTTTCGCCTATAAAAGCCTGGTATCGGAACCTAATGAAGCTAAAGCTTCTGAAGCCATCTTCAGGGCTCAGGATTACTTCTCACAGGATTCTATTCGCCTGGCATTAAACGGAGACAATTTAAATCCCGGTTTCCTGAAAGTCATTGATAAATATAGTGGAACCAAAGCAGCCAATCTTGCTCATTTCTATGCAGGAAGCTGTTACATCAAATTAGGAGATTTCAGTAAAGCGGTTAGTCAGCTTAAAGATTTTTCAACTGGTTCAAAACAAATCCAGGCCAGGGCGCTTTCTTTATTGGGAGATGCTTATAGTGAACTTAATAAAAAAGAAGATGCTGCCGAACAATATAGCAAAGCCGGAAAAATGTTTGAAAAGGATGATTATAATTCTCCCGAATATTTATTCCGGGCCGGATACTTATACGAAAGTCTGGGTAAAAACAAAGATGCTATCGAAATGTACAAGATCATAAAAGAAAAATATTCTAAAAGTGAAAGAGGCTTCGAAATAGATAAATATCTTGCAAGACTCGGTGTGGTTGACTAGCAGCATAAAAAGAACTGTATGGCAGATATTAATGACAGTAAATTACTGAATACAACTACAGGCATTCTGATTAAGAGTGCCTGTGTAGTTATCGTACGAACAGAATGGAACGCAGCAATTGTTGATAAGCTTGAAAATGCCTGCAAAAACGCCCTGGTGCTGCATAATATAGGTAATGTCAAATCTATAACTGTTCCCGGCGCTTTTGAAATACCTTTTGGTATTAAAAGTTATTGGGAGGCTTCAAAATACCTCGATTGCCGCCCATCAGCGTTTATAGCTTTAGGCTGCGTCCTCAGGGGTGATACTCCGCATTTCGATTACGTTTGCAAAGGTGTTACCGACGGGATCATGCAACTGAATTTGATGCTGCCGGTGCCTTCTGTTTTTGGAATTTTAACGGTTGATAACCAGCAGCAGGCCGATGACCGTACTGGGGGTAAACACGGAAATAAAGGTGAAGAAGCTGCTGTTACTGCAGTTAAAATGATCGCTTTACAGCAATTGCATAAGTCGCTTCCCCGCAAAACCAGTGTCTGACTTTTAAGTGCCTGTATTCAACCGGATCAAACACTACTCTGCTAACAGAACTTCCCTTAGCTATCTCCTTGAGCGTTACGTTAAATAATTATTGAATGAACGTACAAATCTTCGTGCCTTGTTTTGTTGATCAATTATATCCTGATACGGCATTTAATATGGTAAGTGTATTGGAACAGGCTGGTTGCAGTGTTCAATACAATGTTAATCAAACCTGTTGTGGCCAGCCGGCATTCAACGCAGGTTTTCAAAAGGAAGCTAAAGATGTGTGCAATAAGTTTATAAAAGATTTTCAGGGAGCCGGTTATATAGTTGCACCCAGCGCTTCCTGCGTTGGTTTTGTAAGAAATTATTATTCAAAGCTTTTTGAAAACGCTTCCTTGCACAATGAAGTGAAAGATGTCACCGGCAGGATCTTCGAATTTTCTGAATTTATGGTAAACATATTACAAGTGGAGAAGCTGGGAGCGACCCTCAATGGAAAAGCAACCTATCATGATTCCTGCGCCGGTCTTCGCGAATGCAAAATTAAAAAAGAACCCCGCATTTTACTTTCAAATGTTGCAGGATTGGAAATGATAGAAATGAATGATGTTGAAACCTGCTGCGGTTTTGGCGGCACATTTGCCGTTAAGTTTGAATCAATTTCTATCGGCATGGCTGATCAAAAAGTACAAAATGCTTTAAGCTCAGGAGCAGAATATATTATATCAACAGACCTTTCCTGCCTCATGCATCTTGATGGATACATCCGTTATAAGGGACTCAAGCTGAAAACAATGCATATTGCAGATGTGCTGGCAAGCAGGTAAGTGCAGTGATGAGCAAGGAGTTCTGAAAAGAACTAAGATGCTTTAAATTTATAAAAAAAGACAGTTGCGTTTTCTTAAAAGCTTACAGGGTTTAAATAAAAAGGCCAGCCATAGACAGGGCCGGCCTGATTTGAAAATCCCACTATACACCAAATTCTTAACGATCCTGTGATAAAACAATAGGAAGTACTATTGCTGATGGGTTTTATAATTTTTTTTACTTTTTTAGGGTTAAGGGTTATTTTGTTCAGAGTTTAGGAATTAATAACCTGTCAACATAAATACATACGGTGAATCGTTAATCCTGGATTGAAACAAAATAAAAAAGATTTGAATTTTTTAAAATTTGATCCGGCAGGATACTGCTTAAGGATATAAAAATTCAGGTTTGGTATTCGTTATAATACAATCTTTGGTCTAAAAAAAAACATATGGCATACTGGCTTGTTAAATCTGAACCATCCTCCTATAGTTATGAACAACTCGTTAAAGACAAACAAACTGCCTGGACAGGCGTACGAAACTA
>CAXSIE010000246.1:4492-7780 GCA_964237295.1 uncultured Flavihumibacter sp.
TTCATTTAAAAGCTATGAAGAAAAATGACGAAGTGCTGTACTATCACAGCAATGAAGGTGTGGAAATAGTAGGTATCGCAAAGGTTACGAAGGAATTTTATCAGGACCCATCAACAGACGATACCAATTGGGTGGCTGTAGATTTAAAGCCCGTTCGCCGTTTGAAAAATCCGGTGCCGTTATCAAAAATTAAAAATGATAAAAGACTTTCCGAAATGGCACTGGTCAGGTTGGGTAGGTTGTCTGTGCAACCTGTAACAGCAGAAGAATGGAAAATTATTACGGAGATGGCAGGGGAGTAAGGGTTAATTATTAATTATTAACGGAAATATGCATCTGTAATAATTATTACTTACTATATACCTTGAATTTTCTTTTATGAAAAAAAATCTGGTTGTATTAACAGGAGCCGGTATCAGCGCGGAAAGCGGCTTAAAAACTTTTCGTGATAGCGATGGTTTATGGGAAGGATACGATGTAAGCGAAGTTGCCACACCGGGAGCATGGAAAAAAAATCCCCAACTGGTTCTTGACTTTTATAATATGCGCCGTATTAATGTGTTGGCTGCTCAACCTAATGCCGCTCATTATGGACTTGCTACACTGGAGCACAACTACGAGGTAACCATTATCACACAAAATATTGACGATTTGCATGAAAGGGCAGGTTCTTCTAATGTTGTGCATCTTCATGGCCAGATATTAAAAATGCGCAGTGAAAAAAATGAAGCGCTTGTTTATGATATAACCGGAGATATTAAATGGGGAGATAAAGCTGAAGATGGCGCGCAGCTTCGTCCTCATATTGTTTGGTTTGAAGAAGAAGTGCCTATGATAACTACGGCTGCCGGCATTGTAAGAAAGGCTGACATATTTGTTGTTGCCGGAACCTCCCTGGTAGTATACCCTGCCGCCGGCCTGGTAAATTATGCACCCCGGAATATACCTGCATTTATAATAGATAAACGTATTCCTTATAGCATCTCAATGAAAAATATTACCAGCATTGAAAAACCTGCCACAGAGGGTATTAAAGATCTTTTACAAATACTGAGCATGCCTTAACTTATGATAGCCATGTTTATCCTACCGTTAACACCGAAACATTTTCTTCAAAGCTGATACCCTGTCTTTCCAGCTCTTCCAGCACAGGATTATAAATCTGCGGCAGCACAGGAATATGCAACCCTGATAATAGCATCTTTTTCTGTAAAATAAAACGGGCAGCGATGCCCAAAGGTAATCCTACTGTTTTGGCCATTGCAGTGTAAATATTATCCTCACCCTTGAGAATCAGCAGGCTATTTGTTTTATGAAGTGTGTTGCCCAGGTAAAATTCTATTTCGTGTAGCATTACAATCATGTCTTTATCAGAAGGCTGCATCATCAATTTTTTTTCAAGAAGGTATTGAAGTATATCGGCTGAAGTTTTTAAATGATCCGGAATAATTTGTTCATTAAAAAGTTCGAGATACTCAAATTGATTTTTATTATTTGAATTAATGAAAGGTAACAAAGCGGAAGCCCACGTTTTGAAAGTTAGTCCGGGTGCATTTACTATTGTTACATCATTTGTTAGCCCGGCATTTACCAAACTGTTCCAGGCTACGCAGTAATCGGGATGCCGAAGAGTTGTACGAACAAAAGTGGTTGTATCAGGTAGGTTGTATAATTTCGTATAGGTAAGTGAATCCCTGTTTGGATAAAAAGCAAGTTGGCCAAGACCTTTAACGGCAATCCTTTTACAATCATTGAATAATTGTTCGTAGCCAACCCGTTTGGTTGCATTGTTTTCCCTGAATACAGCGCCCGAAGATCCGGCCTGTACTATACTTTTAGGATTCCAGCTTATCTTATAATGCCAGGGATTATCGTCACTTTGCGGTGCCAGCAGGCCGCCGCAATGCGATCTGAATGAGGTGATTTTTCCTCCCTGTTCTTTAATCCGGTGAACCAAACGCATTGCACTCATATGATCAATACCCGGATCAAGCCCCATCTCGCACAAAAATAACAGTCCATTTTTTTTGATCGCGGGTGCAAGTGACACAATTTTTTCATCGAGGTAAGAAGCAGTAAGTAAATCTTTACCATAAATTACACAATCACCGGCTACAAGAAAGTGCAGGGAGGGGGGAAGCAACGAAATTATAAGATCTCCATCTTTTATAAGCCCGGAACGTTGTTCGGGATCTTCAACCTGTACCTGCTTTGTTTCCGCATAAGGAGAGGAACCTGCTTTCGATTGTGCAGCAAGGATATTGTTATCGGCGATTGTGAGCCGCCATTCATTGACAGCGCATTCTGTAAGAAGGTATTTAATAAGATAAGACGCAGACTTTCCGGCACCGAAAAGTATAATGTGTTTGGTCATAATCAAAGATAGGATAAGGACAAATCTAAAATAAAATGCCGGCATGTGGCCGGCAAGTACTTTAGAGATCCATAAAGATCAGGAATAAATTTAATTTCTTCAAAATTCATGGTTTTACCGGAAGTAAACTTCTGTGGCTATCAAAACAATTAATACCAGAGTCTATATGCTTTTCATAAGAAAATTTAAATTCATTGATAGGCAGCTCTACTTATTGCTTCAATACGGATTGAAAACAGGCGATGGTAATCGAACCATTAATTAAGAAAAATTATAGTTTTGTCGAAACCAACTCCGTGCCAAAGCCTAAAATGTGGAGAAATGATAGGCGTATAATATGTATAAAATTAAAAATCAATTAAATACATATAATGAATTTTATAAAGTTTTGGCATCGTACTAATAAAAACAACAAGAAATGCAACACGGTACAATTGAACGCCTGAAATAACGACAGCCGGTTGCTGATATAATTTATTGTCGGTTCATCTTCAACAGGAATGACTGTGTTTTATTAACATAATTCAAATGTTTTGAATACTTAATAATAATGTTTTACAGCCTAAAAACGATAACTTTGTTAACCCTCAAAAAGGTATCATCAGTCTAAAAATTTCATTAAGTTATGGCAGATAATCTAGTACCGGATGAAACAGAAGATAACAACCGGATTATACAAATTAACATAGAAGAACAGATGAAAACGGCTTACATAGATTATTCTATGTCTGTAATTGTAGGCCGCGCTTTACCGGATGTTCGGGACGGACTGAAACCCGTGCACCGTCGTGTTTTATATGCTATGAGAGAACTCGGTAACAGTAGTAGTAAGCCTTATAAAAAATCTGCACGTATTGTAGGGGAAGTAATGGGTAAATACCATCCGCATGGTGATAAATCCATTTATGATACTA
>CAXSIE010000247.1:0-757 GCA_964237295.1 uncultured Flavihumibacter sp.
AACCAGGCAGGATATATACCAGCCAGTATCCCGACAACCACGGCAAACGCGGCCATGCAAACAAGCAACGAGGGAGTGAAAAAATTTGCATAAGATAGATCCTTGCCCGATAATTTTCCTATTAACGGAATGCCTGTCTGTGCCAAGACGAGCGCAATGATTGCGGCCGCCAGGGAAAGTAAAACGGATTCGGAAAGAAATTGCCACATCAGGCTGGAAGGCCTCACACCCAGTACTTTTCTAACGCCTATTTCTTTTGCCCTTTCCAGCGAACGTGCGGTGGACAGGTTCATAAAATTAATGCAGGCAATGAGCATGATGAAAACCGCAATGCATGAAAACAAATACACATTCAACAGGCTTCCGGTAGGGCCTGGCTGCCTGCTTGCAACGGAATGCAGGTAAGCATCTGTCATTTTTTCAAATGAGATCGCGTACCCTTTATCTTCGCCATTATGTCTTTTGACAAAAGCCGATCTTTGAGCCTGTAGTGATTGAATACCGGTGTTTTCTTTGAGCAGCACGTAAGTATAGAAATCAACATACCCCCACCAGTTGAAAATATCAGATCGCAGTTTTTTTGCTGTGGTCATAGAAATGAGCCCGTTGAAAGTGAACTGTGAATTGGGCGGAACATCTTCCATTACACCGGTAACTATAAAATTAAATTGGTTGTCCACACGCAGCAACTGGCCAATGGGATCCTCATTGCCAAAAAATTTTCGGGCTACTGAATGGGTAAGCACAATGGTATTGG
>CAXSIE010000247.1:767-7728 GCA_964237295.1 uncultured Flavihumibacter sp.
AATGCAGTGTGCGGATTTCCGGACAGCATTTTCCAGCTGAATACATCGAATGCCGTTGAATCCATAAAGAGCAGGTTATCCTGCTGAAAACGTTTTTCACCGTGTTGCAGTAACAGGCTGGCAGGACTCATGAACTGCACTACTTTTTCAATTTCAGGAAAATCAGCCTGGAGCGCAGGCCCTACAGGAGCGCAACCCCAAACCTGGTAATCTTCAGGAGCCGGGGCTGTTAAGGTTTCACCCTGTTGCACACTGCGGAAGGTCTGCAATACCCGGTAGGTACGGAAAGTTCGTGCTGTATGTATAAGGTGATAAGTACGCAGCAGGCCATCCCTATTGCTAGTCCTGCAATATTAATAAAACTATAAAGTTTTCGTTTCAAAAGGTTGCGCCAGGCGATCTGAAAAAAGTGATGGATCATTGCTCATTGATTAGGTGCCTGTAGAGGAACCAAATGTGTGCCATTCAGGAATGTGCCTGAAAAGTTGCCGTCAGTTGGTCCACGTGTTCAATATCGGACAACTACTGTACGCTAATGGTCAAAATCATGAATTTTTGAAGGCATTGAAGTATTCACTTAAATAGGTATTAAGACCAGGCTATAGCTTCATTCAAACTTAATTCAGTATCAATCCCGGAATCGCACGCGGCAACTATAATATACGCCGTTGCGAGTCCGGAATGATTGAGGAAGCGCAAAACGCAACGCTGCGCTCCGCACTACGATTGCATTCTAGGCCGGCTAAGAAGAAGCCGAACCTGCCGGGATGTCCCAGGTGAAGGTTTTAGGTACACCCAATGAGCCGTCCTTTTCGTTTTGCGCCCTGTAATCAATCCTTACAGTCTTGAATACCATTTCGATTTTCTGCGCAATGAGGCCGTCCTCAGTCCCTGAATTTGAAACCTTGGTGATGTAGATACCTTCCATCGCCATTGTGAAGTAGGTCTGGGGGATTCCATTGATGGAGGATGCTTTCGTCATTTCCAGTTGTGCCTTGGGGAATGCCTTACCGGTGCAAATATAGCCGAGGAATGCCGTTGAAGACGTGTCGAATCTGTGTTCGAAATTCAATTTGCCGGGGTTAGGCTTGCCTACGCTGGCGCCGCCGCCCTTTGTCCAACTCGTCTCGGATTCCACTTCCCAGTCCCAGCCCTGGATCTCGATCCACTTTTCCTTGCCCTTTAAATTTGACTCGCCTGCGGCCATGTCGAAGAAAGTGATGAATGCATTGGTTGCCATGATTTACGCTCCTTTTTTTGGTTCTTTTATGAATGTGATTTATAAATAAGCTTAATAAAGCTTAAGTACTTTTCTATTCCGGCCTTATTAAGCGGCTATCTTTTTGACAGCCTCTTTTCAATTCCATTCACATTGTAATTCCTTTACTTCATTTCCTTTTCGTTAGGGAGTGCTTTTCTCCTTCAAACCGGCGCGGCATTCTTTTCTGTATGCTTGCTGTAAGTTTACCAATAGGGATACGTTCATGTTGCCAAAAAATTCCAGTTCAATTTTAATACAAAATGGTAAGAAAACATAGACAAAACGAAAATATTTTTCGACCGCTATATTACCAATAACATTGAAGGTTATAAGTGTTGAATCTGATAAGTGTTCTTTATAACCACAGAGGTAAAATCCGGAGATGAAGAAAAGGTTACACGGAGACGTCCTCTGTGTAACCTCTTCTTCATCTCCGGCCGTTCTCTCTGTGATTATAGAACTCCTGTTAAGTTTACCGTCAGACGTACTACCATCATCAATCTAACAAATTAATTCTTCCATTTTATTATGGTAAATACGATTTCTTTATATCCGTCTTTTTCATATAGCACGGCAATTTCATGTTCAGACAGTTTTGAGATATCCGAGTAGGCTGTAAAATCTTTTTGAGTCCCATCAGGGCTGCTATCAACAGGATAGGCGATTTTCCATGTTGCTCCTTCATCGAAGCTGATACGCAAAACAAGGTTATCTCTTCTTTTAGTATCAGCCGCATTACAAAAAGCCAAAATGTTTTTCCCTTTTATTTTTCCAACCGTTAAAAGGCTTCCCTCGTTAACCGGATCGATCAGTGTTTGGTTGAAATAACTGGTATCCCAGGTAGCGCCGCCATTGCTGCTTACAGAAACGATCCTTGCCCGTATATCACCTTTTTGATTCCTGGAATTCATCATTAACCTGTCATGGCTTAACTCCGCAGCCGTAGATTCATTACTGCCGGCAATACTTATATTTTCACTTAGCTTGAAGTTTTTTCCGTGATCATCGGTATAAAATCCATGGGCAATATAATCTTCAGCGTTTTTTTGTGGTCCGCCTGCTGAATGATTGGCCGCTATAAAAATCCTGCCTTTGTATTTTCCATTTTGAATCTGCATCGCATGCCCGGGAGTGTTGGCATAACTTCTCCAATCCTCCGCAAAATTATAGCCGGCGTTTGCTTCCGGTTGTTTTGGGCGATGAACCTGCGCAGTTATATTTGTTGGTGCGCTCCAGGTAGTGCCGCCGTCAGTTGAAGTTTTAAACCATACTTCTCGTAACCCTCTTCCCTTACGAATTTCTCTTTCCTGATTATTACCGGTATTGTAAAATAAGAACAACCTGCCTTTTGGATATGTTGGATCGGTTACATCCACTACGGGTGCAGGGTTCCCTGCCTGAAGTGTATCAGCATCAACAACTGTTTGTATAGCGCTCCAGGTTTTACCGTGATCGGCGCTTCGTTTTAAAACAATATTTATATCTCCGAAATCTCCCGACCCGTTTACCCGGCCTTCGGCAAATGCTAAAAGATTGCCGTTTGGCAAATTTATAAGGGCGGGAATGCGGTAACTTTTATGCCCTTCTGTTCCCGATAAAAAAACTGGAACCGGTTTATACTGAGCCGAATCAATTGCAACAAACAAGACACCTTGCAAGATGATCGAACATAATTTTTTCATTGAATTTTATTTAAATGTTGATGCCGGCATACGTAATTTTAAAAATCACTTTGTAAAATTGCTTAGGTAATAACTTTTATTACCTGGTCCACTTATCAAACCTCTTAAAGAAAATTTTAATCTTTCACTTCCTTTTCCACTATAGTTTTACCTGTCGGGCAGATATCGAGCAATACGCAATTGTTGCAATCAGGTCGATAATATAAACAGATTCTTTGCCCATGACGCATCATTACCTGGTGGTTGTCGTACACTTCCTGGGCCGTAAAATCGGGAGGCAGCAAATTTTCCAGCACGCGGTTGGCTTTTGCTTCGCCAATCTTCGCGCTGATAATTCCCAACCGCACCGCTACCCGGAAATGATGGGAGTCCACAGGCAAAGCCCTGCCTCGCAGGTTGCTGAATGACATGACTGCAGCGCTGGTTTTAGGACCCACACCCGGCAATTCTTCCAACCACTGCCTGGCTGGTTGCACCTCCATGTCAGCTATAAAATCCAATGATAAGCTGCCATTACGTTCGGTTACGAGTCGCAATACTTCCTGTATCCGCGGCGCTTTTTGTTCAGGCCAGGTACATGGACTTATAGCCGCCTGCACTGCACTGGTGGCTGCATCGCGTACCCCTTCCCATGATCCGAATACATCCATTAAATTAGCAAAGGCTTTGGCTGAGCTGCTGTTCTTGGTACGGTGCGATAATAAGGCAGATATCAATTCACTTAGCGGGTTAAGGTCATGAAAGTATTTGATTTGACTGCCATAAATTACCGACAGGCGGCGGTGCACCTCCAATACGAAATCGTTTGTATTTTTTATAACAGCGGGCATTCGATTTTTAGCTCAAATTGTTTTTCAGGAATAAAATTTACTATCGCGTCATTTCTTTTGCTCCTGCAGAACTGCAAAGGAATTGAACACTACTGAAACGTTTTTCCATGCATCCTTTCAACATTATTTGATTTTTGAAAGTTCAATAACCTGTAGATTAAAACCACCTTCCTCCGCATACAGCCGTAAAGCCTGGGTACCCTTATTAAGCTTCACATCCTTTATTACGAACGTTTGCCATTTTTTTGGTCCGCCGGTGTTAGGAAGCGCAAGGTCTTTTGCAACAACCGATGTGCCCGCATTTATAGAAATCTTTCCTGCCGCTTTATCAGTAGCTACGGTTAGTGTGAGGTTATATGCGCCTGTGCGAATCACATTCAGTGTGTATTGCAACCATTCTCCCTGTTCAATGTCGCTGACGTAATAACTTTCATAATGTGCCGAATCCTTTTGGATGTCCACGCCGTCATTACGGTACATACGGCCACGGTTTCCTATACCTCTCTGCCCTGAAGTATGATAATCGGCTGTGTCATTATCAAAGTAAGCAACACCATTTCTTCCCAAATCGTAATCAACAGCAGGCAGGATTAATTTCTCCTGCACTATGTTGGATTTAAACGGTTTTGCATCAGCATTAAAAGGCTGCCGGAACATGGCATCAATTACATCCTTGTGATACACATTGTTTTCAAGCTTTGCATAAGTAGCCAGTTCCAGCAGACCGCTATAGGCATTACTTTCCTTTGGCTTCTGTCCTTTTTTATTCCAGTAGTTTACTACCTGGTTGTAATTGGGATTGGACCTTATTTGCAAAGGATTGTTCGACCCCAGTTTCTTCAGTGGCCACCAGCACCAGCCGATATTATTTTCTTCCAATAACCGGATAGCTTCTGTAAACCATACATTGGAG
Organism: uncultured Flavihumibacter sp.; assembly: GCA_964237295.1. Classification (GTDB taxonomy): domain Bacteria; phylum Bacteroidota; class Bacteroidia; order Chitinophagales; family Chitinophagaceae; genus JADCRZ01. The sequence goes on from CAXSIE010000247.1 coordinate 5,454, forward strand.
TTTTCACCTGTTTCGCCAAGCCAGACAGGTATGTTATACTTGTCACGGGCTGCAATAATATTCTTAATAGAAGCGGGGTCATTTTTATTCCAGTATTTGTGATAACTCAACACCATGTTAGGATCCCATGGAGGTAAGATGCCATTGTAGTTATTGCCCCATCCATTTCCTTCAATAATGACCATATGCTTTTTGTCTACTTGGCGGATGGCAGCGGTAATATCCTCCATTAATTTTTTTAATGGTGCGTTGCTTTGTTCCCTCAGGCCGTTTTTATCATTAGCGATATCAGTGAAGCCCCAGTTGGTTTCGTTGATAATATCATAAGCGCCGATCCACGGTTCGTTAGCATAACGTTGGGCTAATTTTTTCCAGAGTGCGATTGTCTTTTGCTTGTTTGCGTCGTCTTCCCATAATGAAGGTTTGGATGGGTCCCTGTCAGAAATATTCAGGTCACTTCCCTGACCGCCGGGTGTTGCGTGCAGGTCCAGGATAAGATACATGCCATTGGCCCTGCACCAGCTTAATAGGCTGTCTGTTAAAAGGAAGCCTTTTTGCAGCCAGGTATTTTCACCTTTAACAGGTTCCTGGTCTGCCGGCAGGGTGTACAGGTTGTAATGCATTGGCAGGCGTATGGAGTTGAAACCCCATGACTTCAGGGAGTCAATATCAACTTTCCTTATAAAATTAGAAAGCCAGGTATCATAAAATTCTTCGGTTTGCCTGGCGCCGATCAATTCTTCTATCCGTTGACGGATCCTGTGCTGCTGTCCCTCCTCGTTTATACCCAGCATATAACCTTCCTGAAGCATCCACCCGCCAAGTCCGATGCCGCGAAGCAATACATTGTCTTGCTTGTCATTTTTAATCTTTTTTCCATCGGCTTTTAAATAGCCCTGGCTGTGGGATTGACAAAAACTGCAGCATATAAGTAAAAAGCTAACAACTGTTTTCAACACAAAAAGGTATGAGGTGTAAGGAAGGAGGTATGAGTTTGGGGATATAAACTTATAGTTCATCTGAATTTTAATTGTTATTTACAGTTTGGTAAAAAAGCATTTATGTACTTTCATCAAAATACAATGAATTAAAATACGCAACTATTGTACAGTATATTCATTACCAGATATAAGTTGCTACAGCCTTGCCTTTTAATTGAGCAGTAGCCTGTCTTCCTTTGTCGGCAATAGTAAATGTTTGTATGGAATCACTGTCATTCACCACGATCAAAACCTTTTTTCCTTCCGGTGTTTTAAAGGCAACGTTTGGCAACACATCACTGGTAGTGGAAGCAATACGCACGGAGCCCGGACGTACAAATTTAGAAGCATGCGCGATAGAATAATAAGCCAGGTTTCGGTCTACATTGTCACCGTTGATCGTTACTGCGCCCTGGCACATACTGCAACCTCCCCTGTCTGTAAAAGGTTTGTTTTGAGGATCGGCAGCGAGGTTCCATTCCAGCACATTACGGCACCAGTTGCGTGTAGCGCCAATAATTAAACGCTTTACCGGTGAGGCGATACGCAACGTGTTATTTTGTTCCTGCACCACCATCTGTTCCGTGAAATATATATTTTTATCCGGATGAGCTTCGTGTACATCACTTAACGCTTCCATACTGCCACCGTATAAATGAAAGGCTGAGCCATCAATGTATTTTTTCGCTTCAGGATCATTCATGATCGAAATGGGATAATCAGGACGGTCGGCGTTGTGATCATACACAATGATTTTTATTTTCATACCGGCTTCTCTGAACGCAGGCCCTAGGTTATTTTTGATAAATTCCGCCTCATCGGGAGCAGTCATAAATAGACTTGGATTATTCCCGGGATGCAGCGGTTCGTTTTGAATAGTAACAGCGTCAATTACAATACCCGCCTTTTTCATTTCCTCAATATACTTTACAAAGTATTTTGCATAGGTGGCATAATAAGCGGTGTTGAGGCTGCCCCCGGTAAACCCATTATTACCAAGCGGGCTTACCTTCATCCAGGCTGGCGCCGTCCACGGGCAGGCCAGTATTTTTATCTGCGGATTTAAGGCCACTATGCTTTTCAGCACTGGGATAAGGTCTGCTTTTTCCTTGTCGATGCTGAATTGATCAAGGTTTTCGTCAGTCCCTGAAGACAGATCGTCATAGGTAAAATCCTCTGCGCTCATGTCCGAAGCGCCAATTGAAATGCGGAGGTAGCTAATGCCGATATGGGTATCGTCCGTTAAAAAAAGCTCTTTCAGCAATGCGTCTTTTTTATCGGCAGGGAGGCTGTTA
>CAXSIE010000248.1:0-4594 GCA_964237295.1 uncultured Flavihumibacter sp.
AACAGATAAACCAGCAATTCGGTCAATTCCTGGGCATAGGTATTGACGTGCCTTTATTAAATGGACGCCAGGCCCGGTCTCAATGGGAAAGAGCCAAACTGAGTTTAAGAAATGTTCAGTATCAGAAAGAACTTGATAACCAAACGCTGAAGCAGGATATCTATACGGCTTATAATAATGCAGTGTCTGCTTTGCAAAAGCACAGCGCCAGCGCAAAATCTGTAGAAACAGCACAACGTTCCTACGACCTTAGCAAAAAGAGGTATGACGTAAACCTGTTATCATCTTTTGAATTGATTACAAACCAAAATAACCTGTTTACAGCCCAGATAGACCTGTTACTTGCGCGGTATGATTATGTTTTTAAAATGAAGTTGTTGGAATTTTATAAAGGGCAGGGTTTAAAACTGTGACGGTATGTTATCTTTAAACTGCAATTTGTACCTATGAAATAATAAGAAGTCGCCACTTAAATTTTAACACATCAAATGAGAATAAACTATGAATAAAAAATTATTGTGGACTATAATCGGAATAGTTGTGCTTGTCGGGGTATTGTTCATACTGAAAAAGAACGGAACATTGGGTAAAGATGAAGGTACCAAGGTTTCCGCCGAGAAGGTGGCCAGGCGTACTATTATAGAAACTGTAAATGCCAGCGGCAAATTATATCCTGAGGTGGAAGTGAAAGTTAGTCCGGATATCTCCGGAGAAATTGTACAGCTGGCAGTAGAAGAAGGGGATAGCGTAAAGAAAGGCCAGGTGCTTGCCAAAATATATGCTGATATTTATACTACGCAACGCGACCAGGCCGCTGCACTGGTAAATCAGCAGGAAGCTTCCGTATCTAACAGCTCAGCCCAACTGGAAGCTTTAAAGGCCAGCGTGGATGTTTCTAAACGATCTTTTGACCGTCAAAAACAATTGCTTGATGAGAAAGTGATTTCAAGGTCGGAATTCGAGCAGGCAGAAAGTGCATTTCTCACTTCACAGGCCAATTATAATGCAGCGCTGCAGGGTATCCGGGGTAACAAGGCAGGTGTATCGAGCGCCCAGGCAAACCTTTCTAAAGCCAATAAAGATCTGAGCCGTACGGCAGTATTAGCTCCGATGGATGGTGTTATCTCACTGCTTAACGTTAAAAAAGGTGAAAGGGTAGTAGGTAACTCAATGATGGCAGGAACGGAAATGATGCGTGTGGCAGATATGAACCTTATTGAAGTAATTGTGGATGTTGGCGAAAACGATGTGCCTAAAGTACATTTTGGAGATTCTGCTGTTATAGAAATTGATGCTTATAACAACCGTAAATTCAAAGGCCTGGTAACAAAGATAGCCAGCAGCAACAGCACTGCCTCCACGGTCAGCAGTTCAAGTGCCTCTGCAACCAATGACGTAACCAATTACAAAGTTCATATCCGCATCCTTTTAGATTCATACAAAGATTTGTTTGATCCGGCAAAGTCGAAAAGTTTTCCTTTCCGTCCGGGTATGAGCGCCAGCGCAGACATTCAAACCAAACGGCATGAAAATGCGGTTTCTGTTCCCATAAACTCTATAACCACCCGGGAAAAAAATAGCGACAAACCTGTTGAAACCCAAAAAAGCACCAATATTCAAACTTCCAATCCCGAACCGCCTACAAAGGAAGTAAAATCGGTTTCTTCCGACCTGGATGAAGTGGCTTTTATTATACAGAAAGATGGCACTGTAAAGAAATTAAATGTTACAACCGATATCCAGGATATTAATAACATTGAAGTGCTGAGCGGCTTGCAGGAAGGTGAACAGGTTGTTACCGGTCCTTACAATGTAGTGAGCAAAGTATTAAAAGATGGAATGAAAGTAACCGTCGTGGATAAAGATAAGTTGTTTGAAGTAAAGAAACCGTAAACTATGGGCTTGCTATGCAGTATGGAGTAATTGGAAGTGGAAGCTGGGCAACGGCTTTAACCAAGATACTTACGGATAACAAACATCCGGTTAATTGGTGGGTGAGAAGTGAATCTGTTATTAAAAACCTGCTGCAACGGCACCATAATCCAAATTATCTTAGTTCTGTTTACTTCGATACTTCATTATTAAACCTGGAAACGGATGTTAGCACTGTTATAAAGAAAAGTGATATTGTGCTCATTGCAATACCTTCCGCTTATGTGAGGGATACCTTGCAACCCCTGGAAAGATCCGCTTTCTCCGGCAAAAAAGTAATTTCTGCCGTAAAAGGGATCCTTCCTGAATCCAACCTGTTGGTGAATGACTATCTGAAGAATTATTTCGATCTTTCTTTGCATAATTATTTTACGGTAATGGGTCCCTGCCATGCCGAAGAAGTGGCTGCAGAGAAATTATCTTACCTGACCTTCTCCGGGATGGATGAAAATTTTACAACCCTGATTGCGGCTGATTTTCAAACCGAATATCTGAATACCATCGTAAACCACGATGTGTTTGGTGTTCAGTATGCAGCTATTCTAAAAAACATCTATGCGCTAGGGGCCGGCATAGCTCATGGACTTGATTATGGTGACAATTTTTTAAGTGTGCTGATTGCAAACAGTGCCGATGAAATGGCAGGGTTTCTTATAAAAGCAGGTATCCGCAATATTGAAGTAGGCGTGCATGAAGAGGAAGATCCGGTTTCACACAAGAAAACCGCTAATTATGCTGCGTCGGTGTACCTGGGCGATCTGTTAGTTACCTGTTATTCATTGTATAGCCGCAACCGTACCTTCGGAAATATGATCGGTAAAGGTTACTCTGTTAAATCGGCCCAGCTGGAAATGAATATGGTAGCGGAAGGGTATAACGCCAGCAAGTGTATTTATCTTATTAATAAAGAAATAAAAGCAGCGATACCCATTGTAGAAACGGTGTATGATATATTATGGAATAACCTGTCTGCCCAGAGCGGGTTTAAAAAGATAGAGGAAAAATTAATGTGAACTTGTATAAGAAAGTAACTACTTAAAAAGTGCCGCCGCTATTCCATCAGCAAATAATTTCCCTGTTTTGGTGAGTTGAAAAGCGTTATTATAGAATGCAATGCGGCCATCGGAGATGTAGGGTTTGGTTAATTCACAGACGTGCCTCACCGCATCTTGTCCAAATTGCTTTTTAACATACTCTATGTTAAGGCCCTGAGCAGTTCTTAATGAGGTCATTATATATTCATTTAATTGCTGAACGGGAGTAAGAACTTCTCTTTCTACAGGCAAAATACTTTTGTTGATCGATTGAATATAAAGCGTGTTGTTAGATACGTTCCATTGACGTGATGTACCGTTAAATGAATGAGCCGAAGGACCCAGACCCAGATATTTTTTCCCTTGCCAATAGCTTGAATTATGACGGCTTCGCATATCCGGTCTGGCAAAGTTGGAGATTTCATATTGTTCATACCCATTCGCTTCTGCCCAACCTGTCAGCAACTGAAATTGTTCTGCCTGTGCATCCGGATCAACATCTTCACGCTTTTTTTGCCGGATCATTTTTTGAAGGGCTGTAAAGGGCTCCACCGTAAGTGCGTAACAGGATAAATGAGGTATACCAATGTCTTTTGCCTGTTCAAGATTGTAAATCCATTGGGAAACACTCATACCGGGAACTCCGTAAATCAGGTCGATGGATATATTATTAAAACCTGCTGTTTTCGCTGCTTCCAGGGCAGACCATGATTGTTTGGCAGAATGAGCCCGGTTCATCCAAACCAGGTGTTCCTCATAAAAAGATTGTACGCCGATACTAAGCCGGTTTATTCCTGCATCTTTCCATTCTTTTAATTTTTGTGATGAGATGTCATCCGGGTTCGCTTCAAAAGTTATTTCAGCAGCAGGATTTACGGAATAATTTTTATTGAGTTGAAAGAGAATATTGTTCAGTTCTTCTTTGTCAAGCAGGGAGGGAGTTCCGCCACCGAAATAGATTGTCTCAACTATTTCATCGCCTAAGTAAGGCTCATTGCCGTTTTCTTTGGAAGATGTTAATCCGATTTCCTTCAGTAGAGCATCTGCAAAATCTTTTTTGAGATGTGAAGAAGTGGAAAAATGAAAGTTGCAGTAATGGCAAGCCTTCTTACAAAACGGAACATGTACGTAGATCCCAGCCATTATATATAGTAAACTTTAAAACATTGTCATCATTATGCCGCAGGTTCAAACTTAATTCTTGAACGAAGACGCCCGAAACTAAATAATCAGATATATCGCTGCTTGTAAAGTTGAATCCGATTCAGACAAAAATATATTTTTTTCTTACAAAATATTAATATGATCTTTAAAGCTGCGCGATTTCATCCGCAGGATAAAGACGATTGCTTGTCTTATTTAATTGCACTTAGGCTAACAGGTACCTTCAATGTTTAAAACGACTATGGAAGTGTTGCAACCTGGTTGCTATTTCAATTCTTTATAATAATCTCATTACACATTAATTATGATAAGAAAAATTTTCAGTTTGATTGTACTGCTGCATTTTGTAATGCACCTTCATTCGCAGGCCATTCCTTCACCAAAAGAACATTTTGGATTTAATATCGGTGATAATTATAAACTCGCCAATTACACTCAAACAGAAGCATACTTTAAAAAACTTG
>CAXSIE010000248.1:4604-7719 GCA_964237295.1 uncultured Flavihumibacter sp.
AAGTTAGCGCGTGCAGAGGACCTGACAGACGATCAGGCACATGCGCTTGCCGCGGAAGGCAAGGCAGTGGTTTGGGTAGACGGGGGCCTTCATGCCACTGAAGTGGTGGCTACCCAACAGCTTATCGAAATAATTTACCAGGTATTAAGTCGTAAAGACCCTGAAACGCTTCACCTGCTTGACGGCCTTATCATGTTATTTACGCATGCTAATCCTGACGGCATGGAACTGGTGTCTGACTGGTATATGAAGGATGCCGATACAGCTAAAAGAAAAATGAATATTCCAAGGCTTTATGAAAAATATATCGGTCATGATAACAACCGCGATTTTTTCATGATGAATATGAAAGAATCTCAGAATATAAGCCGCCAGCAATATGTAGAATGGATGCCGCAAATTATTTACAACCACCACCAGACGGGCCCTGCCGGCTCTGTAGTGGCTGGTCCGCCTTACCGCGACCCGTTCAATTATGCATTTGATCCCTTGCTGGTAACCAGTTTAGACGCTGTTGGTGCAGCAATGAACAGCCGGCTTAACCTGGAAGGCAAACCGGGTTATACCCAGCGTGCAGGATCTGTTTATTCAACCTGGTGGAATGGTGGCTTGCGCACTACAGGGTATTTTCATAATATGGTAGGGCTCTTAACGGAAATCATTGGTAGTCCGACACCAACATCCGTACCGGTGGTGCCGCAACGCCTTATTCCGAATATGGCTACCCCTTTTCCGGTTAAACCTCAAAAATGGTATTTCCGTCAATCAATAGATTACTCGGTGTCGCTTAATTATGCCGTGTTCAATTATGCACTTCACCAAAAAGAAGACCTGCTTTATGGTATTTACCGGATGGGCAAAAATTCTATAGAAGCCGGAAGCCGTGATAACTGGATGCTTTCACCTAAACGTGCAGATTCGATCACTAATGCATTTAAAAGAGACCAGCGTCCAAGGCCGGGGGCTGCTGCAACTGCTAATGCCGCCGGTGGTGGACAAAGAACAGACAGCATTCCAATGAAATATTATGATGAAGTATTACAAAATCCCAAGCTCCGTGATCCCCGTGGGTATATCATCACAGCTAACCAGCCTGATTTTCCTACTGCTATAAAGTTTCTCAATGCACTTATCAGGTCGGGCATACTGGTGCAAAAGGCCACGGCAGAATTTACTGTAGGAACGGTAAAGTACCCCTCAGGTTCTTATATAGTAAAAACCGATCAGGCATTCCGTCCGCATGTTATTGATATGTTCGAACCACAGGATCACCCTAACGATTTTCAGTATCCGGGTGGTCCGCCTATCCGTCCATATGATGCTGCAGGCTGGACGCTTGCTTATGAAATGGGCGTGCAATTCGACCGTATCCTTGATGGCTTCGATGGTCCGTTTACCCGCGTGCCTTATGGTGAATTGTTATCGCCTCCTGCAAAAACAACTTCTTTTTCCGGCAATGGCGGATATCTGGTAACTGCACGCATGAACAATTCTTTTATTGCAGTAAATGATATGCTAAAAGCAGGTGTAGAGGTTTATCGTTTGCCTAATGGCGCAACAGGTCAGCAGGAAACCGGAACCTTTTTTATCCCCGCAGCCGGCAAATCGGCGCTGGAAAAGTTTTCAGCTGGTTTAGGTCTTGGTATAACTGCAGCAACCAAACGTCCGGCCGGTGCTGTCAAAATAGCTCCTATGCGTATAGGTATCTGGGATAATTATGGCGGATCAATACCTTCGGGATGGGTGCGTTGGATAATGGAACAATACCATTTTCCTGTCAGCCTGGTATATGCACAGGAGATTAATGCAGGTGACCTGAAAAACAAATTCGACCTTATTCTATTTGTTGGCGGAGCCATTCCTGCTGTAAGAGGTGGCAGAACTGAAGGTGCCGGCGGTGGCGGTGGTGAAAGAATTGCTGATCCGAGAGCCAATGAAATCCCTGCAGCGTTTCGCCCCTGGTTAGGAAGAATATCCGCTGACTCGTCAATTCCACAGATTAAACAGTTTATTGAAGCCGGAGGAACGGTGGTAACTATTGGCAGCAGCACAAATTTGGCCTATCATCTGGAACTTCCGGTACGCAATGCCCTGGTTGAAATGATCGGTGATACGGAACGTCCTTTGCCGGGTGAAAAATTTTATATACCGGGAAGCCTCCTGCGCATGAATGTAGATTCAAGCCAGCAGGCCGGCTGGGGTATGCCCGCTGCCTGCGACGTTTACTTCGATGCCAGCCCGGCTTTTAAATTATCACCGGAAGCTATTGCTAAAGGAAAAGTAATACCCTTGGCCTGGTTCTCCACCAACAAACCTTTAAGAAGCGGCTGGGCCTGGGGACAGGAGTACCTGCAGGATGCGGTAGCCGCATTTGTTGCCCCGATAGGTTCCGGCAAATTGTATGCTTTTGGCCCTGAAATCATGTTCCGGGGTCAAACGCACGGCACATTTAAACTGTTTTTTAATACGCTGTATAAATAGGTGTGAGGTATGGGGTATGGGGTTTGAGGTGTTATGTGCATTCCTTTGTTAGATAATGACAAGTGAAGTATGCTTTGATTAGGTCACACTATCTTTGCAGTACTCTAAATAGCAGGCATCTGAAAGCTCATACCTCATCATACCTCACACCTCATACCCCATACCTCATACCTCATACCTTCATTGGAACAATACTGTTATTATTAAGCAGCCTGGTCAATGCGCAGTACCTGCTTAAAATTGTGCCTGTTGATAAAGAACCTGCCTCTGAGGTAAAAAGTTTATTAAAAACTTCTTTTAAAAATCGTAATGACTGCGCTGTGTATGTTAATAATCTTACCGGCATTTTAAAATCAAAAGGATATCCTGCCGCTTCCCTTGACAGCATATATTTTGATTCCACGGGTGCAATGGTTCATTTATTTGTGTGACCAGCATTTCAGTGGGCTTTAATAAATGCCAGTGAACCGGATAAAAAAATACTGGAGCAATCAGGATGGAATAGCAACCAATTAAATAACCAAACCTTTCATCTGGATGAATTGGAAAACAAACAGCAGAAAGTTTTGGATTACCTGGAAAACAACGGTTACCCTTTTGCCAAACTTCAGTTGGATAGTGTACAATTTGATAA
>CAXSIE010000249.1:0-4640 GCA_964237295.1 uncultured Flavihumibacter sp.
CTAACTATAAACCATCATATTAATCCTTAACTTAATGACATTGCCCGAAGGGGTGACATTATACTTTTTGTGTAAGGCACTTAACGCCACCCTTTCAGGGTTCGCGTTTATAAAATTGCGTTTTCTATAATCATGTCACCCCTACGAGGTTTTGCCCCATACCTCATACCTCATACCCCATGCCTCAAAGAATGCTCTTCACTTTCAACGTCAGCAACATAGGCGCTCCATCACGGGTGATCAATATTTTTAGTTTCTCGCCATAACTTTGCAGGATATTCCTGTAAACCTGCACATTCTTGCTAAAATTATTATTTATAGCTATGATTACATCGTCTACTTTAAAGCCGGCAGCGGCGGCAGGAGAACTTTCCATTATGTCAGTAACCCTCACTTCACCATCTAAAGAGTAAAAGCCGAGCCCGGTATAGGCGTAATCAAAAGCATCACGGTAATGAGAATTCGGGGTTAGATGAATATCTCTTTTTTCATAGTTAAGTATCACATTGAAACGCCTTAGCAGGTCGTTACCGATCAGTCCACCCAAATACGGATAGGAGGTTACGTTGTAATCATCATCAAAAACATAAGCGGGAACCCTGCGGAAGCGAAAAGGACCTAATTTAAATTCTTTGATGGTGGTGATCTTCATTTTAGCCTTGCCACCCAGCCCTTCCGCCTGTGTATGAAACATTTTTTTGCGGGGGTTGAATTTAAGGCTGTCGGAAGCAAAATCAGTAGAAAGCAAGAGGCACAAACCTGCACCGATATCAAAATAAAAACGGCCCTGAACTTCTTCCGACTGTTCTTTAACCCGTCCGCCCTGGATGGGAATGCTAACCAATAGCGGCTTTAAAAGATAGCCCCCTTTCGGATATTTAATGGTGCCTCTGGAAAACACTGAAATTTTGCTGCTGTCATAATTAAGCTTAACAATATAACGTATCAGGAAACTGTATCCGATTATGCCATCAATATGTTCTCCGTAAACACTACTCAGAATTTCATAATCGTTGATATGAAAATTCAGGCTGTCTACCGTCAGTCCCGGTAAGTGCAGCGTATTGTTGTAAGCAAAACGTACCGTGCGCATTCCTGCTATGCCGCGGATTGTTTTATCTGACTGCAGGGTTTTTATTTTCAGGTTGTCGCATGTAACGGAATCGAGCGAAATGCCTCCGCTTCCTGTATCAAGGATAAAATTTAAGGAATCAGGGATATTGTTAAGCTGCGCTTTAACCACTACCACCCCGCCGCTGAATTGTTTAAATGAAAAACTGGTAAGCAGTTTTGAAGAAGGCTGTATAAATTCTTCCTGTCCATAAATGCAGCATGAAGACAAAAATGTAACCAGCAAAGAATATAATATTTTGCAATCGTTGAATGGCACGCCCAAAGCATTAATTTAGATAAACAACCTGTTTGATATTACTTTATCACAGTTAAAAATACTCTATTGAAATCATTTTGCCCAACCGTTTGTAAAGAAGTTGTGATTTCAATGGTAGCGTAATCAACAAAAAGCACCGCAGGTAAAGAACCGAAAATTAAAATTAAATCTTACGTGCCATCTTATTTTACACACAATACTTCTATTTCTCCGTCCAACATTCCTGCTGTAATTTTGTTCTGTTAGTATGCTCGCTATTAAGTGACACAACACCAGTACATAATCAAATAACACATGCAATTACCTGAATTATATAAGAAAGCCCTGAATTTTGAATTCCTAAGTATAGAAGAAGGTGTTTTTCTTTTTGAGAATGCACCGCTCAGCGAACTGATGAAGGTTGCTGATGAACTCAGGAAAATACAGGTGCCTCATGGTAAAGTAACCTGGATCATTGACCGCAACCTGAATACCACCAATGTTTGTGTGGCCAATTGCAAGTTTTGTAATTTCTATAGAATTCCCGGCCACTCTGAATCTTATATAACGGATATCGAAACTTATAAGGTTAAAATTGAAGAAACCATCCGTTATGGAGGAGATCAGCTGTTATTACAGGGAGGCCATCACCCCGACCTCGGATTGTCATTTTATGTGAACCTGTTCAAGCAGCTGAAACAACTCTATCCTACCATTAAACTGCACGCGCTGGGGCCTCCTGAAATTGCACACATTACAAAGCTGGAAAATTCTACTCACCGCGAAGTTCTTATGGCTTTAAAAGAAGCCGGGCATGATTCTTTACCCGGTGCCGGTGCAGAAATTTTAAACGACCGGGTACGCCGGCTGGTAAGCAAAGGAAAATGTGGGGCACAGGAATGGCTGGATATTATGCATGAAGCGCACAAACTGTACATCACTACCTCGGCAACGATGATGTTCGGCCATGTGGAAACGGTTACAGAACGTTTCGAGCATCTTGTAAAACTCCGGGAAGTTCAATCCCGCAAACCTTTGGAAGCAAAGGGTTTTCTTGCCTTTATTCCCTGGACTTTCCAGGATGCAGACACGCTCCTGACGCGTATCAGGGGTGTACATAATTTAACCACACCGGAAGAGTATATAAGAATGATTGCCATGAGCCGTATTATGCTGCCCAATGTAAAAAACATTCAGGCGTCCTGGTTAACAGTAGGGAAGGAAGTAGCGCAATTGTGCCTGCATGCCGGCGCCAATGATTTTGGAAGTATCATGATAGAAGAAAACGTGGTAAGTGCCGCAGGAGCCCCGCATCGTTTTACAGCAAAAGGCATTCAGCAGGCTATTCGTGAAGCAGGTTTTGAACCTCAGTTACGCAATCAGCAGTATGAATTCAGGCAAATGCCTGCCATTATGGAAGAACAGGTTATTGATTACTGATAGGTGAATGATATATTTATGCCGGGGTATTGATTTATGCAGCCATATTAATCAAATACAATATATACGGTTATTTGTAGTGATACCCTTAAAATTATCATTCTTACTTCTCTTACTCTTTCCATTATTATTTGGCAACTGTTTCTTATATTGCCATATACACCTCGATGTGTCCTTAAATTTAATCGATGTAAGAGGTAAAACTTAATTATAAAATTAAATCAAAGCTCATGAAAAAAAAATTATCAGGTATCGTATGCTGCATGGTGGTTGCAATGGTGCTATTTAATTCATGCTCAAAAGAAGGCCCTGCAGGTGCAACGGGAGCTACCGGCGCCACAGGTGCCGCTGGTACGCCTGGTGCGGCCGGCCCTGCTGGTCCTGCAGGCTCGGCTGGTGCAACGGGAACAGCCAATGTTATTTACTCCGATTGGTTGGATGTGGCATATGCTATTGACACTATCATCACAGTTGGTAGTGTTAAGGACACGAGTTATTACTCCATAATAACTGCAGCTAAATTAACTGTTGACATACTAAATAAGGGTGAGGTAAAGGTTTACTGGAATCTCAATACGGCTGCTAACCCTGTTATAGTACCTATACCCTACAATGATGGATTTAACACGATACTTCCTTATTATTATATAGGAAATATTGAATTAGATGCAACTAGAAATTTCGGTTCTGGCACCATAAGCGGTGTTAAGGCAAGGCAATACAGGTATATCCTGATCCCGGGCGGAGTTCCGGCAAGATCAATGATTAACTGGAATGATTATAATGATGTAAAAAAACAGCTTAATCTGCCTGATTAATAAGTTTAATCTTATGATTAATTGAGTAGGTAATTACTGGCAAAAGGCAATTCTATAAAGCTTTGTTTTTTTACAGTAATTACTTTTCATATTATAATATTAATACCTGGGTTCACTTTATATTAACTTTTATCTACACTTTAAATTAACCACTATTTAAGTAATTGATAGGCAAGCAGGCTCATCAAATATGCCAGTCCCGTCATATAAACAAGTTGAATCAGGGGCATTTTCCAGGATCGGGTTTCTCTTTTAACAATAGCCAGTGTACTCATACATTGCATGGCAAGGGCATAAAATATCATCAACGAAACACCGGTGGCCAGGGTGTACACTTTACTGCCGTCTGCTTTTTTAGCGGTCTGCATTTTTTCACGCAGTTTTAAACTGTTTTCCTGGTCATCATCACCCACGCTGTATAAGGTAGCCATAGTTCCTACAAAAACTTCTCTCGCTGCAAATGAAGTAACGAGCGCTATACCTATTTTCCAATCATAGCCAAGCGGTGTAATGAGCGGTTCTATTGATTTTCCCAGGATGCCTGCATAAGAATTTTCCAGCAGATCCTGCCGTTTATGTCTTTCCAGGATCACGGTGTTTTGAGGTTGCTGCGCTTTCAACCGCTCATATTTAGTATCCAGGTTATCCATCCTGCCGGGAGGTCCGAAACTGCTTAACGCCCATAAAATTAAACTGATGACCATTATGATCTTACCTGCATCTACCACAAAAATCTTAGCTTTCTCAAGCATCGTGAAACCGATATTTTTCCATCTCGGAGCACGGTAAGTAGGAAGTTCCAGTATAAAAAAACTTTTTTCTTTAATTTTTATAAACCATTTCATTACATAAGACACGGCAAGGGCCATAACAAGTCCTAATAAATACAATACCATCATCACCAATCCCTGTAAGCCGAATACTCCCCAAACTTTTTCTTTTGGTATTACAAGAGCGATCAGAATTGTATAAACAGGCAGGCGTGCCGAGCAACTCATCAGGGGAGTTATCAT
>CAXSIE010000249.1:4650-7412 GCA_964237295.1 uncultured Flavihumibacter sp.
ACTTTACGCATTAATTTATCCGTTAAGAAACTGATGCGTGCCATGTACCCGGTATCTTCCAGTAAGGTGATCAGTCCGAATAAGATCATTATCTGGGGAATGAAAACAAATATGCCACTCAGGCCGGCAATAATTCCGTTTACTAATAAATTGCTCCACCAGGTAACCGGTAAACTGCTGCCCAGCCAACCTCCGGCTTTTGCAAACACCCATTCTATTGCATCCATAGGATACTCGGCTATCAGAAAAACGCTTTGAAATAAAATAAACAAAACAAAAAGCATGATCAGGTACCCCCATGCGCGGTGCAGCAGCAGGTTATCAAGACGTTCTGTAAACAACGTTTTTTGTAAAGGGTCAGGTACCGAAACGGTGGTTGACATAATCTGCTTGATGCGGCCATAGCGTTGCATGATTTCCTCAGCCTGCGTTCTGGTATGATTGAAATTATTCGTAATTTCAACAGTTTCAATGGAATTTTGCAAGGCTTCGTTAAAGCCAAAATTTTCGTGATTGATGAGGTAATGAATGGCAGTATAATCGCTAATAGCAGGAAAATACTTTTTCACCCCTTCAATGGATGCTTTAGCAAGCGTTGCATTGGGAATAAAGTCGAAGAAAGGGGCTTTATACTGATTGAGGGCTGTTAAAGCAATGGCTTTTTTAAGCTGGGGGATGCCTTTATTTTTACGGGGGTTTACCGGAACAATCGGTACTCCCAGTTCCCTTTCAAGGCCTTCGATATCTATCTCAATTCCCTTTTTCTTCGCCAGGTCCATCATGGTAAGCGCAATTACAACCGGTATTTTAAGGTCAATTATCTGGGAAACGAACAATAAATTGCGTTTGAGGTTGCTTGCATCTGCCAGTAAAACAACCATATCAGGTTTAACGTCCGTGTCCTGGTTTAATAATACGCGGTAAGTAACCCATTCATCCCCTCTTTTTGGGTAAAGACTGTAAGTTCCCGGAAGATCAATAACTTGTGCTGTTAACCCTTCAGAAATTTCGCTGCTACCGGTTTTCTTATCAACCGTAACACCGGGGAAATTTCCAACTTTCTGATTTAAGCCTGTTAAAGAATTAAATAAAGAGGTTTTTCCACAATTTGGATTACCTACTAATGCTATATGGAATGAAGAAACTTTCAAGTGGTGCAAAACTAACACCTTATGAGGCAAAGAGTTTACGAAATCGGGAGTTGCTTGGGAAATGGCAATTTGTACCTTTTTTTTAACAACGGCCGATAGTTAATAACTTTCCGTCTGTATATACTGGGAGCACGTTGGCAATGTCTGGCGTTAGACAATATTGAATATCCTTTTCAAGTCCGTAACCACTCAGGCGGTGATAATGAGAAGCATTGTTCTCTTTTAAAAAACCGAAAAGATCATCCTCTCCCTGTTTGTATAAATCTTCAGCCATATTGGAAGAGTCGCAATTAATTGTAAAATGCTCTTTTACCTTGCTCACAACTGCGCCGGCAAACAAAGTATCTTCCACATTAATTCTATCCTTCCATGCTGCGCATGCAAGAATAACATTTCTTTGTTGCCGCACCAGGTAATCGCAGACTGCTGAAAGGTTAGGGAAAGAACCTGTAATAATTTCAGTAGCTCCGTTAGCAAGCGCCATATACAACAGTTTGGTACCGTTTGTAGTGGTAAGCACCAGGGTTTTACCTTTTATGAATTCGCGAGAATATTCAAAAGGAGAATTACCGTATTCCAAACCCTCCGCCACCCTTCCGTCTCTTTCACCGGCGGTAATGCACTTGATCTGAGTTGCCCAATCAATACATTTCTGAACACTATCTACAGGAATTACCGATGCCGCACCGTTAAATAATGCAGTGGCAATGGTAGATGTAGCCCTTAAAACATCAATAATTACAACAATGCAATCAGTAACATCGTATAAATGTAACAGGGCAGGAGAAAGGGATGTGTATAAAGCAGGCTTAGAATTTTCCATATAAGAAGCGCCAAAAGTAAGGGTTCGGGATATATTTAAACGCGGGAAACATTTTAAAAGATGATCAGCTTAGCTGAATGGCATTTTTACAACTTTTGCCAGTAACAGTTTATCACGAACCTTAATGTATATGGTAGTATCAATTCTGGAATAAGCCGTTCTAACATAACCTAACCCGATTGCCTTACCCAGGGAAGGCGATTGGGTACCGGAGGTTACTTTACCTATGGTACTGCCACTGAAATCCTTTATCTCGTAATCATGCCGGGGAATGCCTTTGTCAATCATCTCGAATCCTATCAGTTTTCGATCAATGCCTGACGCTTTCTGTTCTTCCAGCAGCTCTTTTCCAACAAATTCCTTTGTAAATTTGGTAATCCAGCCCAGCCCTGCTTCCAAAGAAGAAGTTGTATCATCAATATCATTACCATATAAACTAAAACCCATTTCCAAGCGAAGCGTATCCCTGGCGCCCAGGCCTATCGGTTTTAACCCCTGGGGCTGGCCTGCTTCAAAAATTTTATTCCAGATTTTATCTGCATTATCATTCTTATCCTCGAAATATATTTCTACGCCTCCGGCACCGGTATAACCCGTTGCACTTATAATTACATTTTCCACTCCCGCAAAATTGCCCCTGACGAAAGTGTAGTATTTAAGGTTCATAATATCCATATCCGTTAAAGGCTGTAATATTTTTGTAGCATTGGGTCCCTGAATAGCCAGCAAGCAGGTTTTATCAGAAATGTCGTGCATTTCTGCATTGTTCGTATTGTACTTACTTATCC
>CAXSIE010000249.1:7422-7708 GCA_964237295.1 uncultured Flavihumibacter sp.
ATTGCTCGAATTGACCACCAGCATATAAGCTTTGTTTTCATCCAGGCAATAAACCAGCAAATCGTCTACAATTCCACCCGTTTCATTTGGAAGGCAACTGTATTGAGCCTTTCCGGCGGCTAATTTGGAAACATCATTTGTGGTTACCCGTTGGATAAGATCGAGTGCATTTTCTCCTTTTATGATGAACTCTCCCATATGACTCACATCAAAAACCCCTGCATTTTTTCTTACCGTTGCATGTTCATCAATGATACCTGAATAACTTATCGGCATATTAAATCCG
>CAXSIE010000250.1:0-2682 GCA_964237295.1 uncultured Flavihumibacter sp.
TGCGGGATGCCATAAAGTGCTTTTGGTACACCAGAAGAGACTTCGGAGAACTACAATCGAGTTTTGAAGTGGTACCTGATGGCTACGCTGAAATTATTTTTTATTTCGGAAGCGTCTGTAGCATTTCTTATAATGGAGGCTTGCAGCCATTGCCATCACCGTTTATGATGGGGCTGCTCAATCAGCCTGTTCTTTTTTACGCGAAAAACCATTTAGAAATCATTGGTATCAGGTGCTTTCCCTGGACCATCTTCGATTTGCTGGGAGTGCGCATATTGGAGCATCCTGTCGCCCAGCTTCAATCCATGTTGGATAAGTGGATTCATGCTGGCAGGATAGATGAAGCGGTGGCTCAGGTAAAACAGTATTTCCTGAATGCAAGGTCGCGGATTGGTATCGACAGTATGCTATTCAAAGCGGGAGTTGCTATGAGGAAAGCAAACGGCACCCTGCCGGTAAGCCAGGTAGCGGCGGCAGCTCATGCAACGGTTCGTACATTGGAAAGGAAGTTCAGGCAATCTTCGGGCTATACTGTTAAAGACGTGTCTGGTCTGATGCGCTTTGAGCAGGTACGAAACCACTTATGGCTTTATCCGGATGCCAACCTTGCCGGCTTAGCCCATGAGCTGGGCTATACGGATCAATCCCACCTAAGCCGGGAATTCAAACGCTACAGCGGCACTACGCCAGCGGCATTCGCGCGAAAAGCAAAGAGAGGGAAACAGGCTGTAAACAACGATTTTGTCGCGTTTATACAAGCCTAACGCAGGAGCATTCCGGAATTTTGTGTTTCAACCATAAAAAATAAACATGTTGAAACAAAATAAACAAATCGCCATTGTAGGTGGCGGCCCGGGAGGGTTGACATTAGCAAAGCTTCTACAGATTAAAGACTCAAATGTAAAAGTGTATGAAAGAGATTTTGATAAAGATGCCCGTGTGCAAGGTTCACCGCTTGATATGCATGAAGAATCAGGATTGGAAGCTTTACGCAAAGCAAATTTATCAGATGAGTTTAAAAAGAATATTCGTCAGGGTGCAGATAAAAAGATCATAGTAAATGAACGTGCAGAAATATTTTTCAGCGACCACGAAACCAAACCTGATGAAGATTTTGGCAATGAATATTCTCGTCCTGAAATAGACCGTGGTACATTAAGAAAAATATTTTTGAAGTCTTTACAACCAGGAACGGTTGTGTGGGACAGTCAATTTATTTCAATGGAAAAACAAAATGAGGGATGGTTGTTGCATTTTAAAAACGGTTCATCTGCTTATGCAGATATTGTAATTGCTGCTGATAGCGCTAATTCTAAAATCCGTCCATACATCACAAACACCAAAGCTTTTTATTCAGGCGTTACAATGATTGAAATTAATATTTATGATGCAGAAAAAGCAACACCTCATATTTATGCATTGCTGAATGGCGGAAAAATAATGGCTTTCGGAAATACAAAGTGTTTATTGGGAGGTCAAAAAGGCAACGGCGATTTGGGGTTTTATACAAGTTTTAAAACAGATGAAAACTGGGCAGCAAATAATGGTTTGGATTATTCAGATAAAGCACAATTGTTAGCCTGGTTTAAAAAGGAATATTCCGAATGGAGCAGTATTTGGTACGAACTGTTTGAAAATGCAGCAACACCTTTTGTTCCACGTCCAATTTATTGTATGCCTTTAAATCAGAATTGGAAAGCCTTACCCGACTTAACAATGCTGGGAGATGCCGCGCATGTAATGCCGCCCTTTGCAGGAGAAGGCGCAAACATGGCTATGCTTGACGCTTTGGAACTGAGTGAATGTTTAACGTCTGATAAATACAATAATTTGCAGGAAGCCATTTCTTTTTATGAAATAAATATGCGTAAAAGAGCAGCAAGGGCAGCACAAGAATCGCTTGAAAACGGTGAGCGGATGCATAGCGCAGGTTCGCTCGAAAAAATGATGGCAATTTTTGGCAAAAAGTAACTGTTAATCTTAAAAGAACAGTATTTGCTTATGGCAACGAAAAAATTTTAATAGCAGGTCTAAAGGTAATAACCAATTAAAATGAGATTAGAACTGTCATATGGAATCATTCTAATCGTTGGTAAGGAGCATGGTAATACCTGTCCTAGAATTTATGGAATTTTTCTTTATATCTTTTAGCCGTTCTTATTGAAAAGTGATTTGTTCCTGTGACAGATTCAACCAATCCGTTATAGCAAGCTCTTAAACCTCTTTTAATTCATTCTTAAAAGCCAGACTGTGATAGGGAGATTGGTGACTGATTTCGTACAACCTGGCAACTTTTTCATCCTTATTTGCATATTGGTCTTCCAGGGCACACTTGATGGTTCTGACAATCCATTTTTAAAATGCCTTTCAAACCGTTCTGCGTTCCTGACTTTTACATGGCTGCACAGTTTACTGATGTGATCTTCGTTTGCTGCATTCCATACCGGCAAGCTTTCGAAATAAGTCAGGAACGGATTATACCTGTCCACATAATCCGACTTGAGTAAATAAATGAGTTCATTTAGGTTAATGGTAAAACCTTCCAGCTTCAGCTGCCTGTAGATATTGAACTCATTAAGTTCCTGCCACTGGTTATCAAACCGCTTTTTAAATTCAATGGAGCCGGTGATCTCATTCAGGCGGAAATGAAACTGCCCTGTTAAATATTTCTCCAGTCTGAAG
>CAXSIE010000250.1:2692-7687 GCA_964237295.1 uncultured Flavihumibacter sp.
AAGTACTCCAGTTTTTTATCAACCTTGCTCATGGTAAAATTCACATTTCTTACCGGTGTGCTGTAGTTGCACCTGCCGGGTATGATTAAAGATTATAGATAAGAATGAAAAAGAGTTAAGACTTCCGGTATCTTTTTCTGTTCTCGAGCATAGGATCAGAGACAACCTTAACAGGTTCCTTCTTATTAAATTCATTGACCCAATCTAAAAGTGCCTGTAATTTGATCAGGTAACTTTTGCCCACCTTCATGGCAGGAAGATTCCGGTGATGAATATAATAACGAACGGTACCTACCGGCTTGCGCACGACCTGGGCGGCTTCAGTTAGATCCAGTAATCTTTCTGAATTAAAATGTCTGTGCCGGCTGGTTTCTGATTGTTATCAGCCAGGCTATTAACAGTTGATTGTAACTGGTCGAGCCTGGAAAGAATAAGCTCGAACGGATTGATGATTTGCATTACAGTTGTGTTTAATTGTGAGTAACTGCATGCAAATTCTGGCGGGAATTGTTTTTATTCAGGCAGATCAGGGAGTAAAATCAGGCAGATTAGGGAAATTCCTAAATGGTTATAGCAGCATCTTCATTTTCAATGCCTTGAGCTTCTGTGGATTTTTTATAAAATTGTTGTTATTCCTGAATTCGGAAATGAAAGTCTTTAGTTTTCCAATTGTATTGCCGAATCATCGTCTTCAAGTTTAGACCCCTATCTCATGTTGGCAGAAATGCTTGTCGTTAGTCAGAATTGTAATTGACAACTTTCACCAATCTAAATCTAGGCTTACATATCCATGTAACTCCTGGCGCAATCAACCTCTTTTTTGACGCGATTATACCTTCTTTATTGTGTAGTTAGGCGGTACATTTGTACACTTACAAATCAATTATAATAACTATGCCACTAATCAATCCTCACGTTAACTTCAACGGAAATGCCGAAGAAGCATTTACCTTTTACAAATCAGTATTTGGCGGAGAGTTTGCAAAAGTTATTCGTTTCAAAGAACTTGCAAGCCCTGAATTTCCAGTAGCGGAAAAAGAAGAAAATAAAATTATGCATATTGCTTTGCCTATCGGTAAAAGTAATATGTTGATGGCAAATGATGTTCCGGAAAGTATGGGAAAAACAAACGAAAATGAGAACAGAAGTAAAATTGTAATAAATGCGGAAAGTAAAGAAGAAGCAGACAAATTATTTAATGGGCTTTCAG
Source organism: uncultured Flavihumibacter sp. (assembly GCA_964237295.1). Lineage (GTDB taxonomy): Bacteria > Bacteroidota > Bacteroidia > Chitinophagales > Chitinophagaceae > JADCRZ01. The sequence continues at coordinate 3,903 of CAXSIE010000250.1, forward strand.
TAGGAGGACAAATAGAAGGGCCTATCGGCGATAGTCCCTGGGGTTCATATTTTGGTTGTTTTAGAGACAAATACGGTATCGAATGGATTGTGGAATTTGACCCTACATATAACGGATAAATATAAACGAATACAATGAACGCCTAACAAGAGACTTGCCAATAGTGGGGCCGGACGTTAGAGCAATCAGCAGCATATTTCCATTTGATTCTAGTTTGGGCGGGCAAATATTTACAAGCTTTTTATTATTAACATCTATAGTAGTTTTTCAATGAGCAGTGTACGAAGCAAACTAAATAATATTCCCCCACTTCGCTAATGCTCAAGGTTGGCTTTAAGCGTTTTTGCGGTTTTTCTTTATAGTTCACTATTTTTAAGAGGTAAAAACTTTAATATTAAATATACCAGACAATTTAGACCTGGATAACCGGGAAGCATCCATGCTTTTGGCGACCCAAATTTATGAACAAGGCAAGCTTTCTCTAGGACAAGCAACAGAACTAGCAGGTTACAGCAAGCGAACCTTTATGGAACTTTTAGGAAATTATAATGTATCGGCTTTAAATATGGCGAACAAGAATTAGAAAACGATATCCGTAATGCAGCCCGTTATCATATCTGACACATCTTGTCTAATTCTCCTTGACAAAATACAGGAATTAGATTTACTTAGAAAGCTTTATGGACAAATTATTACAACTCAGATGTTGCTGAAGAATTTGGCGGACAATTACCTGAATGGATAATTATTAGAAATCCTAAATTCGTAAAGAATCAGCTGATTTTGGAAATGTCCCTTGACAAAGAAGAAGCCAGCGCAATTGTTGAGGTATGCAAGTACAAGTAGATATAAAATTTGACGATTTATTTAAGATTGTCAAAGCACTGTCTGCAGGACAGTTAAAACTGCTTAAAGCTGAAATTGAGAAAGAAGTTCAAGGGGAAAGTCCTGAGATAGATCTGGAAACTTTACTCTTATCCGGACCTGTTGCAATAAAAAAGCGATTGGATGTTATTGAGAAGAACAGAAAAGCGATCAACCAATGGCGAACGAAATAATATTGGTTGATACATCTGTTTTGATTAATTTCTACCGCAAAACAGATAAGGCTAATTCCGTTTGGGTTTCACTGGTTTGTCTTCTGTTGACAGAAATGCTTCGATCTTTTCCGTAACTTTAAGATTTAAGTTTTATGGCAGCATCACTAAACATAAACAATATACTCTCCCAGATAAAACAACTTGACAAGGACGATCAACTCACCCTTCTCCAACGGATGACCTATTTGCTGAAAAGAAAAGAGTCAAATGACACCACGCCGACACGCCTTTCAGCCCTTTCTTGTATGGGTAGCGAGATTTGGAAAAGTAATAATGATATTGACAAATACATTGATGAAGAAAGACAATGGTGATTCAGGACTTCAGTTCAAAAATGATTTTTCTGGACACAGCGCCATTAATTTATTTTATTGAGGGTCATAGTGCTTATCAACCCCTTCTTTCCCGCCTTTTCGACTTCAACGACAAAGGAAACTTTTCCTTTGTCACGTCTTCTGTAACTCTACTCGAAGTTTTGGTGAAATCGTTACGAGAAGGACAAACAGCTTTCATGTATCTTATAAGCTGAACTTTAATTCGGCTCATAAAATGTTATAATACGGCTCAAAACCTTGTACTTTTGAGCCGTAATTCATAATTCACTAAGCCGAATATTTATATGGCAGAAGGAAATAATAGAAAAGCCATCATTGATTTTGTTATCACACAACCCAATGTTTCATCAAGAGAAATTGAGCAAGGGTTACAATCAATGGCCATAGCCACTATTAAAAGAGGGCTGCAAAAATTAGTAGCGGATCATCTTATTACAGTTACGGGAAAGGGCAAAGCAACACGTTATCAAATCAGTCCAACATACGAACTCTTGCAACCAATTGATGTAGCTGAATATTTCACAAAAGAAATTGATGACCGCATTATTAAAAACGGTTTTAATCATGGCCTCATGCCGGAAGTTCTGGCAAAATCCAAAATTTTCACCGATGAAGAACATGAAAAATTGCAAAAACTGCAATCAGTTTATCTGGAAAAAAGCCAGCAGCTAACAATATTTGAATATAAGAAAGAACTGGAACGCCTGGCCATTGATCTCAGTTGGAAATCTTCACAAATTGAAGGCAATACTTACTCATTACTGGAAACAGAGCGACTGTTAAAAGAAAAAGAGACTGCCGCCGGCAAACCGAAAGATGATGCTACCATGCTACTTAATCATAAGGAGGCAATTGACTTTATTATTGAACAACCAGACTATGTATCACCACTAAAGGTGCGGGCTATTGAAGACATTCATAGCATACTGATGAAAGATCTGGGTGTTGATCGCAATATGCGTAAACACCGTGTAGGTATCTCCGGTACCAATTATAAACCACTGGATAATGAATTTCAAATTAAAGAAGCACTGGAAAGGATGTGCGAATTGGTAAATTCCCAACATAATATTTTTGAAAAAGCCCTGCTAGCATTGGCACTTATTTCATACATACAAGCATTTGCCGACGGCAACAAAAGAACAGCAAGAATTATCAGCAATGCTGTACTCATCAGTAACCACTATTGCCCCATTTCATTTCGAACAGTTGATTCTGTTGAATATAAAAAAGCAATGCTCATTTTTTACGAACAGAATAATATAAAGCCCTTCAAAGATATTTTTATTACACAGTTTCAGTTTGCGGTGAATACATATTTTTAATGCCAGGAATTGCTCCTGGATAACCTGTCCTGGAATTTATGAAACTTGTTCTTTAGTTTCTACATCCTAAACTTTTTTTCAAAGAAAATCAACTTATTTAAATATTCTAATACGGTTATAAAACCGGACCGCTATGGCGAAATTTAGATGCCAACCCATAACCGTTCAATATGAACTTACGAAACACGGCGATTCATTATAAACCATCATCAGTAATCTTACAGATTCGGGAATACTACGCCGTAAAAGGATCATCAAACAATAAGCTCTTTCAGAAATTAAATTGGCAGAACTATTTAATTTACATTCCCATAGCTGAGATATTGGCCAAATTAACCGCAGGCATGGGTGAAATCCAATATCAAAATATATATAACTTTAACCAATGGAAATTAAGGATATCATCAATATTGATTTGGATATACTAAGTGGACAGCCAGTCTTTAAAGGAACCCGTGTTCCGGTAGAATCATTATTTGATCATTTGGAAGCAGGTATTTCCATTGATGAGTTTTTAGACGACTTCCCGTCAGTTTCAAAAGAGCAAGCAATTGCTTTACTTACAATTGCCAACAAGATATTGACCTCAAAAAATGTGGAGCAACTTTATGCGACTGTTGCTTGATGAAAATCTCCCAAAGCGCCTTAAGCTAGACTTTCCTGAACATGAATTTCAAACTATTCGTAATAAGCAATGGAATGGTATTAAAAACGGCGAGCTTATGAAGCTGTTAGTGGAAAACTTATATGATGCCCTATTGACGTTTGACAAAAACCTTCAATATCAACAAAACTTTTTGAAATATCCGATAACAGTTTTTGTACTAACAGCGGAGATTAACAGCTATGCTGAGTTAACGAAGCTATCACCCAAAGTAAATGAATATCTAATATCAGGGATTTTACCTCCTGGACCAATAATTATAACGGAAGGCTAAGCTAAAGAAACTCGAGTCTTAATGTGTGAAAGTCGATGGGTAGCTTGTTATTGCAGCTTACCAATCTTCAACTACTTCAGTTTCTCA
>CAXSIE010000251.1:0-1790 GCA_964237295.1 uncultured Flavihumibacter sp.
ATTTCAGCTCTGGCGTCATCCTATATGAAAAGAACCTCTTTGTTTTAGAACTTGGTTATATTGTAGTCAATCTGTAATTTCATAGGGGCCACAGTTCGTAGCTTTAGGACGGTTTGCTTTTTGTTGCTTCACATATCAAAATTATGACCGTCTTTTTATCTCTGATCCACCCCTTATCTCTTTGCTTTATTTATGGAGCGAACCCGTTTAGAAGGTCGCATTAAAAAAAGAGTCATGATTGAAAATTACTTTAAAATCGCCTTCCGAAGTCTTAAAAAAAATAAAGGGTTTACTTTTCTTAATGTCATAGGTTTGGCTATAGGTTTTGCGGTATGCCTGCTAATAGTTTTGTATGTTATAGACGAGTTAAGTTATGACCGGTACAACATCAAAGGAGAGAGGATATATAGGGTAAATACTGACACAAAGCTTAATTCCGCTGCTACCTCCAGTGCTATTACAGCGCCAAAAGTAGCAGAAGCCCTGCAAATCAATTTCCCTGAGATCGAAAACACAGTAAGGATATTTCATGATGATGCTGTGCGATTCAAAAAAGGAGATGAATCTTTTATGGAAAAAAAAGCAGTTTACTGCGACTCTACCATCTTCGATATCTTTACATTGCCTATGCTGGAAGGAGATCCTAAAACAGCCCTTACAGATCCGAATGCTATTGTAATTACGGAAAGAGTTGCGCAAAAGTACTTTAGCACGACACATGTTATTGGTAAAATACTTGTTAGGGTAGATGACAACAACAAAACCGCCAGCCGCAGGATCACAGGTGTTATTCGTAACCTGCCCGCTCAGTCGCATTTCAATTTCGATTTTTTTCAATCAATGGTATCCCTACGTCTGAGCACCAATAGTAACTTTGCCTCTTTTTATCCTTTCTCTACATACATATTGCTGAAACCGCATTCAGATTATAGAGCTCTTGAAACCAAATTCCCCGTTTTCCTAAAGAAGTATATCAATTTCATGGGGGATATGCAAAAAAGCGGAAATTTTATAAGATTAAACCTGACCCCTTTATTTGACATTCATCTCCGGTCGAACCGGTCAAACGAACTAAGCCCCAACGGAGACATTCAATATGTATATATTTTTTCTGCTGTGGCCCTCTTTATTCTGCTGCTGGCCTGCATTAATTTTATGAACCTTTCAACAGCTCATTCTTCAAGCCGTGCAAAGGAAGTAGGCGTTCGAAAAGTACTGGGTTCTGCCAGAAAGGGTCTCATAGCACAATTTCTTTCAGAATCGGTATTGATTACCTTTTGCGCGACGCTGCTGGCTGTAGTGGTTACTTGGGGGCTCCTTCCTTTATTCAACCAAATTTCCGGAAAAAGTCTTTCTGTGTCGCCCGGCACCCTTACATGGCTCCTGCCATCGATCGTCGGTATTACAGTGGTGATTGGGATACTGGCCGGTTCTTACCCGGCATTCTTTCTATCTGCCTTTCAGCCTATGGAAGTTTTAAAAGGCAAGATCTCTGTTGGCATGCGGGGCGGCCCACTTCGTAGTTTTCTTGTTGTATTTCAGTTTACCATTTCCATTTTCCTTATAATCGGAACCCTTGTCATATATAATCAGCTGAACTACATGCGGAATAAAAGTGTTGGCTTTAACCGCGATCAGGTCTTGCAGGTAAAGCATATCAATGTATTAAATAACCAGGCTGGTATCTTTAAGCAGGAAATAAAGCAATTGCCAGGGGTAATAAACGCTACCCTAAGCTCATTTGTGCCAACAGGCGACAGAAGATGGACATGTTACCTTACTGCTGGCAA
>CAXSIE010000251.1:1810-6743 GCA_964237295.1 uncultured Flavihumibacter sp.
TCCAACGGAGTTTTGGCCGGTAGACGAAGATTACCTGCGAACAATGGGTATGCAATTGGATAAAGGAAGGGATTTCAGTACGCAACTTAGATCCGACTCTTCTGCCATCATCATTAATCAAATGGCATCCAGGGTTATGGGATTCACTGGCGATCCCATAAATAAGAACATTATTTTCGGTACAGACCAGAAACAGTATCACATTATCGGGATCGTAAAAGACTTTAACTTCAGTTCGCTCAGGGATAATGTCACTTCTATGGCTTTGACAATGATGACTGCTTTTGAAAAGAAAAAGCAGGGTGATAATCCAGACAACCTGTGTATTAAGGTAAAGACCAAAGATTTGCCTGCGCTGATGTCCCGTGTAGAAAACAAATGGAAAACTTTTTCGAACAACGAGGAGTTTGATTATTCATTTATGGATGATGACTTCGAAGCGCTTTACCGCGCTGAACAGCGGACCGGGAAAATATCGTTACTGTTCACCACGCTGGCTGTCTTTATCGCTTGCTTAGGGCTCTTTGGGCTGGCTGCCCATGATGCAGAGCAACGTACCAAGGAAATAGGCATCAGGAAAGTACTTGGGGCCGACGTGTCCAATCTTGTAACAATGCTTTCGGCAAATTTCATCAAACTGGTAATCATTGCCATTCTTGTTGCGTCGCCCCTGGCATGGCTATTAATGGAAAAATGGTTACAGGGCTTTGCTTACCGCCAAAACGTTCAATGGTGGATATTTATCGTCGCGAGCCTAGGCAGTGTTTTAATTGCTCTCATCACGATATCTAGTCAGTTTATCAAGGTGGCAACAGCTAACCCGGTGCAAAGCCTGAAGGAAGAATAGCAAGAACTAGACCTGCCAACAGTTTTCATGAACATCGATACCAACATAAAGTACCTTGTTTGAAACACCAATCACATTATGTACTTTAGTAATGGCCTCTACTACAGCTCAAGACTGTTTTGTTTTCATTTACTGAAAATTTTAGATTAATAATTTACTTCATTGCAGCTAGGCATTCAATACTCCGACTGCTGTCTGAATGAAGACTTCTTACATACAGACTTGCTGCAAGGCTGGTGGACGGATGAACAATCGACATTTGTTATATTATCATCTCGTACGAAGCAGAAGTGATCCTATTGGGCTTCTATTAGTATCTTCATCATCATTTGTTTCAGCCGCTGTTAGGGGCTGAAACAATTAGATGCAGCACAGTAGCAAGCCGATTACGTTTGTTGTAATAATATTTAAACACTTAAGTTTAATAATAATGAAATTAAAAAAAGCAACTTTTATATTAACTTTTCCATTTTTCTTTCTCATTAGTTTTGGACAAGAAGTGCAAAAAGTAATAGTGTCAAATCAAGACCCTTTTCATTTATACTATTCTGAAAGTTCCGACTCTACAACCCTGTTTTATTTGAAGATTGTGCCGAAAGTTAAGCCAATAGGTGTGTTGGTTATATTACCGGCAGGTGGCGAAATAATTGAGAATACTTTGAAACAAATCACACTTCATAAACTTGCTGTGGAAGAAGGATTTATAGTGATTTTCCCTTCTATTAATGCAGGGCCCATTATATTCAAAGAGGATTTTAAATTCTTAGACATCATTTTTAAGCAAGTCGTAGAAGAATATAAAGTACCTAAAGACAAATTTGTTCTTGGTGGACTTTCTGGCGCAGGAATGATTTCTCTAAGCTATGCAGAAAAAGCAAACAAAGAAAAAGGTGGTACTTTTATTAAACCAAAAGCAATATTTTCTTTAGATGCTCCAGTTGATTATGCAACATTATATTACGCTGAAGAGCGAGATGTAAAAAGAAATTTTGCCGAGGCTGCTGTGCAGGAAAGTAAAGAATTTATAGCCGATTGTAAGAAAGAATTTGGCGGGAGCCCTAAGGATGTACCTTCAGAATATATTAAATATTCCATTTACTCTCATAGTGAAGATGATGGCGGCAATGCTAAATATTTAATAAATACACCTATCCTGATTTACACTGAACCTGGGATTGAATGGCAACTACAGAATAGACATAGGAATTTATACGATCTTAACTGCTTAGACATTTCCGCAATGGTAAATTTTTTGCAAACACAAGGTAACAAAAACGTAAAATTAATAGTAACGCATGATAAGGGTGTTCGTCTTGATGGAAGTAAGCATCCTCACTCATGGTCAATAATGGACAGCCAAGAATGCTTTAATTGGATACTAGAACAAATAAAAAAATAATTGCCACAGCCAACATCTGCAGACGGAAATTAAGAGTCGCGGACGATAGGAATTTTAATTCACTTTTGAATATTCCAGGCACTCAGCGTGTCGCTGAGCCGGCAGTCATGATCCGATTTTAATATCTTACATGTTGATATAGATCTCCGATAGATTTTTCTTCATTAAACTTTTCTTGGGCAATTTGAATGGAAGACTATTCTGTCAACAGCAAAGTTTGCGTTCGTTAAGATTTCCTGGTGAATTATTGCCCACTCCGAGACATTGTTTTTTAATTGAGCATCCGTTAGGATGATATAATTGGTAACTTGAAACAAGCTTGAGCCGGATAACGTAAAGGTTGCCCGGTCACATCAAAATTGCAACTATTCAAATTTATCCATATGTACTTGAAATGAATTTATTGAAAGACATGGAGATATTTTAAGCCAAATGACATTAAACATAATACCCTCATAATTGATTCTGCATTTTCCACTATTAAATGCCTAGATTGAATTTTTAAGTATTAGGTTTATACTCATTAATCACGGTAAAAATAATGATGGAATTTGATCAACTACCTAATTCCCGTTAAAAATTTACTAAATCTAGATTAACGAAATCAATAATCACATTCTGCCTAAGGTCTTTAACAGCCCATCTTTATAAGTCAATCCAATAGGTAAATCAACGCCCTGAACCCGTACAAAATTACCTTCTATAAATTGGATCATCTCTCTGTTGATAATAGTAGAACGGTGCATGCGAATAAATTTTAATGGGGGCAAAAGTGCCTCAAATTTGCCTAATGTCATGTAAGTAACGTAGGTTTGATCGGTAGTGTGCACTTTAAGATAGTCACCAAGACCTTCCACATAAATGATTAATGCCAGGTCAACTTTTATCAATCTCCGGTCGACTTTCAAAAATATCGTGGATATTTCTAATTCCTGCTGGTTAACAGGTACTGATTCAACTTTATTCAAACCAATCCTTTGAATGGTCTTCAAAAATCGTTCAAACATAACTGGTTTCACAAGGTAATCCGTTGCTTCTATTTCAAAAGCGTCTACAGCATATTCTGTATAGGCCGTTATAAATATGACCTTGGGATGCGTTTTTAATGACCTTATAAAATTCAGGCCAGTGATTCCCGGCATTTCAATGTCGATAAAAATTACGTCTACCTTGTATTGATGCAAAGCCCCGAATGCCTCAATCGGAGTTTGATAGCTCCCCAGGCATTGCATATCGGGCACCTGATCGATATAAGAAATGATCAGTTGCCTTGCCAGCGGTTCATCGTCAACAACAATACAATTGATCATTTTTTAAGCTTTAACATTATGGTTAAATTTACCGTAAAAATATCTTGTTCATCATAAATAACTAACTTGTGTCTTCCGGGATAAAGCAAGTCAAGGCGCTTCCGCACATTCATTAAACCGATACCGCTTCGGGATCGGTCAATTACGTTATCCGCCGGTGATTGGGGGTTGGAAGTTTGGAAAACCAATTCTTCATCATATACCGCCAGTACCAGCCTTACCCATTTATCAGGGATGTCTTTATGCAGTGCGTGTTTAAAGGTGTTTTCGACTAAGGGTAAAAACAGGAGCGGTTCTATTTCAATCAGGCTGATATCTCCCTGAACGGCAAAATCAACGATGTCTGCCTGATCATAGCGTAAATTTTCCAGGCTAATGTAGCTTCTGATGAAATTGACCTCATACTGGAGTGAGACTTTCTCGTTGCGTGTATCGTAAAGTACGTACCTCATTATACCTGACAGATCATTTATCATTAACGGGGTCTTTGGTGATTTCTGTATGCTTAATGAATACATATTATTGATGGTATTGAAAAAGAAATGCGGTTGAACCTGCGATTTAAGTTGGCTTAGTTCCAGTTTTAATCTTTCGTTTTCGAGCGTATATAACTTGTGTTGATTTTTGAAAAGTAGTTTGATCACATATAATGATGTTGCCGCTAGCAGGATCAAAAAAGTATAACCTATATCAGTATTGAAATAACCTTGCGTGAAATCCCAGGGGTGTGCTCCGCTAATATTTTGCCGGTACGGCTCAAATATAAAGGGCATAGCAATTACGGCTCCTATGCCCAATCGTTCACTTAAGCCATAGATAAAAATGTAAAGAGGCAGTAATAATGCGAAGAAAACGAAACGCTTTTTGCCCACCGTATGAGGAAGATATAATCTATAAAATAAAACAATGACCGGTAATTGCAAAATATTGATGACAACATAACCGAGCGAATTGGGGATTTTGTCCTGACTCCAGGTTTGTAATCCCACACAAAATGGACTTAAAATACCGATTACAAATAAATAGGAAACTTCGGCAATAAGGCTTTTATGTTTATAATCAAGTTTGGAGAAAGAAAATGGCATCACACCAATTTACATTATTCATTAATTGCAGGAAACGATTTTCGATGAACATAATATTTTGCACGTTGAATTTTCGAACCTTCTATTCGACAGGTATGCCTGCGTCTTCAACTAAAACATTTAATTTATTTCATTCTATACCGCACGTTTGCAGCAAGCTAATATCGTTTCTCATCCTTTACCTAAATTATGATCTAATGAAATATTTGGATTTATTCAGAATACAGTACTTAATTGTAATAATGTTGTTTAGCACTAATCTGTTTGGTCAGACGAAAAATAATGAAATTGA
>CAXSIE010000251.1:6753-7678 GCA_964237295.1 uncultured Flavihumibacter sp.
CAAAGTATGGGGGTTTTTAAAATATTATCACCCAGCTGTGGCGGCAGGAAAGTTCAATTGGGATTCGGTTTACATTGGCAATCTTCCTAAAATAAAGAAAGCTGTATCACTTCCTGAATTTAATAAACTATTATTAGCACTTATAAACAGCTTAGGCGATTGGCAAAAAACCCCCGCTGCACAAAGTACGAAAATCTTATTTAACCGTAATCTTGACTTAAGATGGCTCGATCACAATGTACTAATCAATGAGGTAGTTAGGAAAGTACTGAAAGAAGTTTATATCTACCGAAGCCAGAAAGATAATAAGTATATTAAATCAAGCTTTTTGACTGCCGATTACAGTGGTGAAGACAAATATGAAAAGATGGCTATTCCCGATCAGGAGTATCGTTTACTTTTTCTAGCGCGGTTCTGGAACGCAATCAATTATTTCGCCCCATATAAGTATGAGATTGGAGAGGACTGGAATAAAGTTTTATCCAGATTCATTCCTAAAATGATCAATGCGGTAGATACATTATCTTATTTCAAGACCTTGCTTCAGCTCGCGGTTTCTTTAAATGATGGTCATGCCCAACTGACTATAGCTAAAGACAACGAACCGATCAACAGTTTGGTTTTTGGTAAATATTGTGCACCGGTTTATTCAGTTATCATCGGCGGCAAGATCATTGTTAGGACGCTGGCCCAGGATTCCCTAAATAAGACCGGCTTGCAAAAAGGTGACCAGATTTTAAGTGTGGACAATGAGCCCGCTGTTCAAAGGATAGCCCGGCTTGGCTCCTACATCTCTGCATCTAACAATACGTCACGGAATAAATTTTTGACATGGGTGTTATTTAACACGCAAAATAATTATCAAACACTCAAAGTAAAAAGAGGGGGTAAAATTCTTACAATGCAGGTCAAATGTATAACGGCT
>CAXSIE010000252.1:0-7660 GCA_964237295.1 uncultured Flavihumibacter sp.
ATAACTTTTGTTTGCCTTCCTCATATAAACCCGCCCATTGTTTATACATCAACTGAACCGGACTCCATTTAAATCCGGGCAATTCTATTCCGAATTGCATTCCATGTGTATGGCCGGCAAGCATCAGGTCAATATCAGGATAATCCGTTCTAACCTGTGCATCCCAGTGACTCGGATCATGGCTCATTAAAATTTTGAAAGGAATTTTTTCCGTACCGGGATAAGCTTTATCCATTTTTCCATATTTGGGAAACCTTCCCTTAGCTCCCCAGTTTTCAATGCCAAGCAGCGCAATCGTATCCCCATTTCTTTCCAATATCCTATGCTCATTCATTAACAGATCCCAGCCGAGGGCGGCATGAACACCTTTTAACTGTAACAGGTTAGCGGCTTTGGCTTCTCTGCTATCCCACTGAACATAATCTCCATAATCATGGTTGCCGAGGGTTGAATATACGCCCATGGGCGCTTTAACTTTTTTAAAAACATCCATATAAGTTTCCATTTCCGATGTTCTGTCGTTAACCAGGTCGCCTGTAAATAAAATCAGATCGGGTTTTTCATTTAAAATTTTTTGAACGCCTTTTTCTACCGCATTTTTATCGGTAAAGCTGCCGGAATGTATATCGCTTATCTGAACGATCTTCAAGCCTTTAAAACCGGCCGGCAGGTTATTATAAGCAAGCTTTACCCGCTTTACCTGGTAATTGTATTTATTGCTGAAGCCATAGATCAGTGTTCCAAAAAGAGATCCGCCAGCAGCAAGGCCCAGCCAGCTTATAAAGGCCGAGCGCGTTATTCCCTCCGGACTTTCGGAAATATCCACCGACGGGTTGCTGAACAGCTTTCCAATAATCCACATCATGCCCCTTCTTATATCATCAATTAAAAAAAACATGGAGGCGATCAGTTTTGAAAAGAACAAACCTACCATGATGGCAAACAAATAGGTACGCACCGGCTTTGGCCAATTAGAGTAATTAACATACGGCAGTATGATCATTAAGAGCAATACGGATGCGGATAGTAACCAGTAGACTGAAAAAATGATCATTCGTGCTTTAGGAGAGGCCGATTGAGCCAGCATTTTTACCACCTGAAAAACATAAATATCCATTAGCGCCATGATAAGCGCCACGATCCATAGAAATCCTGTGTTTCGCATATATAATTTTTAAATTGTCGTTCAGATTCCTGTGATATTTCAGTAACCGTACTGCTAGAATTCAATAAATTCATCCAGTTGCTGGCTGATGGCCCGAAGCGTGCCCGCTTCTATGATCTGTCCTTCCTCGTTTACCAGCTTATGTACCATCGAAATAGGAAGTTTATTAGGATGCACCAGTATCTTTACATAATTAAGAATACCCGTTAAATGATCCATTCCCCGAAGGTTTCCGGCCCTGCCGGTGGAAATACCTACCAGCAAGGCTTTCTTACCGGGCCAATCCTTTTCAATATCCGATACATCTATCAATGATTTCAACACGCCCGGTATGCTGCCGTTGTATTCAGGCGAAATAAAAATATATTTGGTAGCCGGGATCAGTATATCCTCTTCCAGTTTCTTTATTGCACCGTTTCGTTTACTTACGTCAAGATGTTCCAGGGATACCAGGGATGCTACAACACCTTTTTCGGCAAGTATTTGCTGGTACTGCCTGGCAATCTTGATGGTATAACTTCCGGTTCGGTTGGTGCCTGAAATAATGGTATACATCCTGTGTTAATTGCCGAAAGTACATCAGCGGGGTTTATGTAGACTGAAAAATTAAATTTACTAAATGAATAACAAACTGAAATTACTAAAGTTCCACTATTTATGGCGAAGCGTTACTTTTGCAATAGCTATCGCAGGTTTTAGAAAAAGTTAGTCCCACTTTGGGTAAAACTAAATTTTGCGGTTATGCCGATTGGCGACAACTTTACCTGGAAGGTTTTTTTAAATATTTCAGGTTTGATATATAGTCGCCAAATGGGCAAATAAATCGCAAAAGCTTTCACTAAATAAAGAACAAAATCTCCGCATAAACGGAATCAGGGAATAAATATGGCAAGAATTATAGGAGTAGCAAATCAAAAAGGAGGAGTAGGCAAAACTACCACTGCCATTAACCTGGCAGCCAGTTTAGGCGTACTTGAATTCAGAACGCTTCTGGTAGATGCCGATCCTCAGGCAAACAGTACCACAGGTGTTGGCTTTGACCTGCACAATATCACGCAAAGTTTGTATGACTGCATGGTAAATCAAACTCCCTTAAAGGAAGTAATTCTCAAAACGGAAACGCCTCATCTGGATATAGTCCCTTCTCACATTGATCTGGTAGGTGCAGAAATTGAAATGATCAATTATCCTAACAGGGAAGGAATATTGAAAGGCATCCTGGAGCCGGTTCTGGATGATTATGATTTTATAGTGATTGATTGTTCTCCGTCTCTTGGCCTTATTACTGTAAACGCTTTAACGGCGGCTAATTCCGTACTGGTGCCCGTTCAAACTGAATTTTTTGCACTGGAAGGGCTGGGAAAGCTGCTCAATACCATCAAGATCGTACAAAACCGGTTGAATCAGTCGCTGGAAATAGAAGGTATACTGATGACCATGTACGACGGCCGTTTAAGGTTATGCAACCAGGTAGTTAGTGAGGTTAGGAGACATTTTGACGAAATTGTTTTCAATACCATTATTCATCGGAACACACGTATCAGTGAAGCGCCCAGCGTAGGCAAACCGGTGATATTGTATGATGTTAACAGTAAAGGAGCTATTAATTACCTCAACCTTGCCAAGGAAATTTTACAGAAAAACAATATGACAAAGATCAGCCAGGAAGAGCGGGTATTCGAGGATATTGAAAATGATGAAGACTGATGCCGGGTCGGGCTTAAGCATCTTATTAATTGCTATCAGCCGTCAGTTATGAGCTATCCGGAGCAAACATACATACACTTTGTTGTTGATAGCCGACTCCTGATAGCAGATAAAACACTGAATTTCGAACCAACTCATGACAGCACCCAAATTAAATAAAGACGCCCTTGGAAAAGGAATACGCTCCCTTTTACAAAACATCGACGCCGATCTGAAAACCACTTCCGGGCAGCTTAAATCAAATGTGGTGGAAGCTGCTACCAGTACGTTACGTATTCCGTTTGATCAGATAGAAACCAATCCCAGGCAACCCCGTTACGATTTTGATGAGCAGGCAATGAGTGAACTGGCCAACTCTATTAAAATGCATGATATCATTCAGCCTGTTACTGTTTCTAAACTGCCATCGGGAAAATACCGGCTTATTTCAGGGGAACGGCGTTTGCGCGCTGCAAAGATTGCCGGCTTGAAAGATCTTCCCGCTTATATCCGCCAGGCCGACGACCAGCAATTGCTCGAGCTTGCCTTACTTGAAAACCTGCAGCGCGAAGATCTTAATGCAATAGAAATTGCGCTCAGCTACAAACGAATGATGGATGACCTTAACCATACCCAGGAACAGGTAGCCGAGCGAATGGGAAAGGAAAGAAGTACGGTAGCTAATTACATCCGGCTTTTAAAACTTCCTCCCGATATTCAGGTATCGGTGAGAAACGGAGGACTTAGCATGGGGCATGCCCGTGCATTGGTTAATGTTGATACCGTTGATCAGCAACTATTTATTTTTAAAGAGATACAAGACAAAACCTTATCGGTCCGCCAAACGGAAGAGCTTGTCAGGAAGCTGTATAAAGGCGATGGTGCTGTTAAAAATTCAATAAAACCCCCACTTTCGCCCGCTTATAAAAAAATTGAAGATAATTTAGCGTCACATTTCAGCACCAGGGTAAAACTGCAGCATAGTAAAAAAGGCAACGGCAGTATTACTATTGAATATTATTCCATCCAGGAACTGAATAAAATCCTTGATCAGTTAGGAGCTTCTCCAAATTAATTTCCATATGAAGATGCGGTTTCTTTTTTTATTGATCGGCTCGATTTTTTTTTACCAGGTTTCTTTTTCTCAAAAAAAGCAGGATACTACATCGGCTGCTTCTGTAAACCGGAACAAAACGATCCATCCAATAGATTCTCTTTCCGCTTCACGTTTAGTAACACCTGACACAGCCAAAAAAAAAATTAATGGTCCCCGAAGGGCAGCGCTTCGTTCGGCAATATTACCGGGCTGGGGACAGATCACCAATAAAAAATACTGGAAGTTGCCATTGGTTTATGGTGCGCTTGGAGCTACTGCCTATGCTTTCAATTTTAATCTAACACAGTATAAAAGAGTCGCCTATGCGTATCGCGTGCTTACAAACAGCCGGATAGCTCCTTATGATACTTCCCTGTTTAAGACTGTTGATGCGGACCTGCAGCCATTTATTCATGCGGGTGCATTGAATGACCTGCGTAATTACCGCAACACTTACCGCAAAGACATTGATTATTCCGTGCTTATCTTTCTTTTTTTCTGGGGACTGAATGTGGTGGATGCCACTGTGGATGCTCATCTGAAAGGATTTGACGTAAGTGATGATCTTTCCATGAAGATCAAGCCCGGCTTTAATCCGGGTACAAAGAACATGGGATTAAGTTTTGTTTTTGATATCCATAAAGCGAAACCAAAACTTTCAAGCGCTTCCTGGTGATTTCATGCAAAGTGTTCCTGCTAAAATAAAAATCAAGTTATGAAGATCGCCTTAATAGGTTACGGTAAAATGGGCAAAGCCATTGAAGAAATTGCTATAAAAAGAGGTCATGAGATAGTATTAAAAATTGATGCGGAAAATATAACGGACTTTAATGCGGAACATATAAGCAATGCGGATGTTTCGATTGAATTTACTGGTCCGGGCAGTGCCTTTGACAATGTTATGAAATGTTTGCAATTCAACATACCCGTAGTTTGCGGCTCAACCGGCTGGCTGCAAAAATGGCCAGAAGTCACTGCATTTTGTGAACAGCAGCAGGGTGCCTTGGTATATGCCAGCAATTTTAGTGTAGGCGTGAATATCTTTTTTGAAGTGAATAAAAAACTTGCGGTACTCATGGCGCCGCATCCTGATTATGAGATAAGCATGATGGAAATCCATCACACTCAAAAGAAGGATGCTCCCAGCGGCACGGCTGTTTCTCTTGCAGAACAGGTAATTGATATAGTTACAAGAAAAACAGCCTGGGTCAATCATTACAGCGATAAGCCTGAGGAACTGGAGATCATCAGTGAACGGATTGACCCGGCGGCGGGAACACATAAAGTAAAATATTCTTCATCCATAGATGATATTGAAATAATTCATACAGCACACAACCGTACAGGTTTTGCTACGGGAGCTGTTCTGGCTGCCGAATTTATCCTCATCCATAAGGGAATTTATGGAATGAAGGAAGTGTTGGGATTATAAATCCTGTCTTCCGGAATTGCTGTAGCAACCATACAATCATTAAATTTGTTATAAGAAATTCAACTAAATTAGTAGTTGTACGCGTTGTAACTACTGCAATTAAATTACCGGCCGAATGCTTTCAAAAAAAACACAGTATGCTTTTAAAGCGTTAATTTATTTATCTGAACATGTTGAAGATGGGCCGGTACTTATTTCAGAAATATCTAAAAAGAAAAATATTCCGCTGAAATTCCTCGAAAATATTTTGCTTGAACTGAGAAAAGCCGGCATCCTGGAAAGCAAAAAAGGCAAAGGCGGCGGTTATTATTTTGCTGTTGATCCAAGAAAAGTAACCTTGGCCAAGATCATGCGTTTACTCGACGGACCTATAGCTCTGCTTCCCTGCGTTAGCCTGAACTTTTATGAAAAATGTAAAGACTGCGATGAAAAAATCTGCGGGCTCAATAGGATGATGATCCAGGTTCGCGATGCTACGCTCAAGCTTTTAGAAAGCAAAACCCTCGCGGATCTAAAAACCACAAAACTGAATTCTTTTAACATGTAAGATTATTTTCAACCACAGAGTAAGGCCAGAGATAGAAGAAGAGGTTACACAGAGATGTCCTCTGTGTAACCTCTTCTTCTATCTCTGGCCTTACTCTGTGGTTAAAATTGGTTATGCAAGCTTATCACCCCACCGATAAGTCGCAAGATTAATATTAAGAAAGTAAAAAATAAATGCTTTTTATATGCAATAGGAATAATACAGCTTTAAGATGATGCTTACAGTAGAAAAAATAGGCGGCACCTCGATGAGTGCTTATGAACAGGTTTTTAACAACATTATCATTTATCAAAGAACACAGGAAACACTTTATAACCGGATATTTGTAGTATCAGCATATGCCGGTGTAACAAACTGGTTACTAGAAGACAAGAAGACCGGTGAACCCGGCGTGTTCCACCACCTTAAGACTTACAAAGATTTCCATCAGTCGCTTGATAACATTTTATCAAAACTTTTAGCGATCAATAAAAGGTATGAACCCAATGGATTGAATCTTGCAGTCGCCGATGTATTCATCGAACAAAGAATACATGAAGCAAGGTTATTTCTTGATAACCTTGCCAATATACTTGCATCAGGATATGTTAGCGATGAAAACATTTTACAGGCGGCCCGTGAAATTTTGTCTTCAATAGGCGAGTCACATGCAGCATTCAATTTTGTAAATCTTCTGCAAAATAATAATATCAATGCCACCTTGATTGATCTTAGCGGCTTTCACGATCACAATTCTTATACCATTGACCAGCGTATAGCCGCCTCATTTCAAAACATAGCATTTCATAAAACGATCTGCGTGGCAACAGGATATACTAAAGGAACGGAAGGCATCATGCGTGAATTCGACAGAGGTTATTCTGAAGTTACTTTCAGTAAGATTGCCGTTGCCCTGAAACCCGGAGAAGCGATTATTCATAAAGAATACCACCTTTGTTCAGCAGACCCGCTTCTTGTAGGAGAAGAAAATGCCGTACCTGTAGGCTTTACAAACTATGATGTTGCTGACCAGCTTGCAGACGTTGGTATGGAAGCCATACATCCAAAAGCATCCAAACCTCTCGAAATAAATAATATCAATTTACGTATCAAGAATACTTTTGAACCCAATCATCCGGGAACACTCATTACAAAAGAATACATCTGTCCGCATAAAAAAGTGGAGGTTATAACGGGTACCAATAAAGTTGTTATTGTTGATGTGTTTGATCCGTTAATGGTAGGCACTGTAGGGTTTGACTTAAAGATCATGCTGGTATTGCGGTCTTTTAATATCAGCTATACCTACAAAACAACCAGCGCCAACAGTATTTCGTTTGTCATCTGGGAAAAAGATTTTAAAGCACAACTGATCGTTGAACTGGAGGCATCTTTTCAAAGGGTTACGGTGGAAAAGATTGCGGTAGTGTGCCTGATCGGTTCCAACATAGATCAGCCCGGACTGCTTGCTAAAGCAGCCCAATCGCTGGCCAACAAGGGTATAAATATTAAAAGCGCAGGTTTTGCACTCAGGAAGGTAAACATACAGTTCATTATCGCCAGGGAAGATTTTAAAGATGCTATCAAAGCGCTGAACAGGACGATGTTTTACTGAAGAGGTATGGGGTATGAGGTGTGGGGTATGAGGTTCACAACCTTGAAAGGGTAAAATGATTATAAACTCACTAACACAAAACGCGAACCCCGAAGGGCAATGTCATTAAGTTAAGCAGTTCTTTTTAATTACAAGCACCA
>CAXSIE010000253.1:0-2595 GCA_964237295.1 uncultured Flavihumibacter sp.
TGGATTGTTCAAAAGGATGGTTTTTATTATTATACACAAACATTCGGCAATCGTGTTGCCCTGCTTAAAACATCAAAGGTTTCAGAATTAAGCAAGGCGCAGGCAGTGACTATATGGACGCCACCCGCTACAGGGCTGTACTCAAAGAACATCTGGGCGCCGGAAATAATTTTCCTGCAGGGAAAGTGGTATGTTTATGTTGCCGCAGATGATGGTAACAATGCCAATCACCGGATATACGTTTTGGAAAATGCAGCTGCCGATCCTCTTTCAGGTACCTGGGAATTTAAAGGTAAAATTGCTGATCCTACTGATAAATGGGCGATTGATGCCGATGTGTTTGAATACAACGGTCAACCTTATATGCTGTGGTCAGGATGGCCGGGAGATGTAAATGTGGAACAGGATATTTATATCGCCAAACTTAAAAATCCCTGGACGATTGATGGCAACCGGTCGCTATTGTCGTCGCCTGTATTGAATTGGGAAAAAATAGGCGCGCCGCCGGCAATAAATGAAGGGCCCGAAGGCATTGTACATAACGGCAAGGTTTTCATTACCTATTCCGCCAGCGGCTGCTGGACGGATGATTATTCACTGGGATTATTAAGTTTAAAAGTGGGTGGAGATCCTATGAATGCCGCTGACTGGACAAAATCTCCTACGCCCATATTTATTAAAAACACTGCAAATGGCGCTTATGCGCCCGGCCATAATGGTTTTTTTAAATCAAAAGATGGAACCGAGGATTGGATAATTTATCATGCAAACGCTCTTGCCGGCCTGGGTTGTGGCGATGCCCGCTCCCCGCGCATCCAAAAATTTACATGGAATACAGACGGCTCGCCTAACCTCGGAGAACCTGTAAGAATATATTATAAAATTTTAAAGCCTTCCGGGGAATGAACGCGATTATTGCCTGTACATGTGCTGGTGACAAGCTGGTAGATTTTTTTTAACGCAGAGAACAGCCGGAGAAGGAAACGCAGAGAGCACAGAATAAAGCCCTCCGTGTTCTCTGTGTTTCCTTCTCCGGCTGTTCTCTGCGTTAAAAAAACATTTGAGCACGATACGTAATTTCTTACTTAACATAACCAGGCTAGCAATCACAATTCAATTGAAGTGCCGCCTGTTATAACACCTTACAAATTCCACTTGATTTCAACCCCCTGCTTCTGTATAAAACTTTGAAAATCTACAAGCAGGTGTTGCTTTTCCCGGACCTCCCTGGGAATTACTTTGTTTTGTAGCGAATAAGCGATTAATAAACCAACGGCTTCGCCAATTCCCCACTCTACAGGGTGTAAGCGGTAACAGCCATTAGTGATATGCGTGGTACCGATGTTTTTGCAGGCAGGCAGGAGGTTGCTGATTCGTTGAGGTATTAAAGCTCCCAACGGAATTTGAAATGGTAAGGAATCAAAATCAATATAATTATTTCCCCAGGAGCTTGGATGCAGGTCAATATGATAACTTCCCACCCCGACACTATCATAAAAATCAGCGCTTTTCTTTGCTGCTTCTTTGCCATAAACCAATTGCCGGTTTGAAACTCCAACATGCTCTTCTCTAACTGTAAACAAAGACCTGATGCGGCGTGCTTCACGTATGTAGGGATATTTTGCCAGGCCATCCTCCGTTCCCATAATATCTTTTCTTAACCGCAATCCCGGCCATCCGTAACCCCCACCGGGTTTGGGTGCTTCCGTTTGTAACCAATACAGCAAAGAAAGACTTAATTGTTTCGCTCTGTTTACATGATGCTTACATTCTTTTTCAGTTACACCAATAAGATTGCCTAAAGTGTAATCATTCTGAGGCCAGTTCACAGTACATATATCACCAGCATAGGTGCCTGGCTGAAAATTTTTTTTGCTGATAATACGACGGTAGATCCATAAGTTAAGATAATCTGGCGTTTTACTTCCATCCGGATTGAAATTCAAGGGTGTGGGTACCATGGTAGCTGGTTTGGGATATTTCAATTGCAGTAATTTTCCCGGCCATGCCGGACTCATCTTAGGCATGAAACTATTCCAGAAGCTGTATTCATCCGGTTTATCAATGATATGGCTCTCACCGGCAATATAGTCCATAGCAAAACAGGCAGTAAAAGCCTGGTGGTTGTCCGGATCACCTGTTTCAGGCGCATGTAATTCACCCGTTTCATTTTTAGATTCTGTTCCGGTAACGTATTCGGTCTTTGTTAAGGGCAGCAGGTCGCCTAACTCCGTGGCATCAACGAAGTAAGGAGCGGATAATATTGTTTCTTTTCCATTTTCAATGCAGACGGCTTTTACTGCTGTTACTGAATCGCCCGTTGTATCCGCAGCAGTAATTGCATGTTTGAGTAATAATAATAACCTTCCGTTGCTTAAATATTGCATTAGCATATCCTGCAGCACAATCAATGCAACGCGTGGCTCATGAGAAATTTTTGATACAGCCGCATCACCTGGGTTAAAAAATTTTTCTTTAAGTGCCGCTTCCGTAAGCGGGTAATTGTTCCTGTAATACCCCCGCACATTATTTCTAAAACTGCGATATAAGAAGGTGGCGCCCTGTGTTTCAATCCACGGATGTTCATCGGGAGGA
>CAXSIE010000253.1:2605-7659 GCA_964237295.1 uncultured Flavihumibacter sp.
CGCCCTGCTGGGTAAGCTGTCCCCCTATCCAGTCCGTTTCTTCAGTCATGATAACAGATAAATTATTTTTCAGGGCAGCCAATGCTGCTGCGCAACCTCCTACCCCACCGCCGGCAATAACAAGATCGGCTTTTAATTCGTTTGCGGAAAAACCATAGTGCTTATCCTTAAAATGATTCTTTTTATTTTGTGAATATTGTTTGGAATAGCCATACAGCGAAGCCGACAACAACGAGCCGGTTCCAAGACCGGTAAGCGCGATAAACTTTTTTCTGTTCATTAACTTGAAGATATTTCAACCTATCCATCGTATCAATGATACAAGTGATGGCCAAACTTACATAATTGATCCATGCTACTCCTCTGTGAATTTCGATTTATAGCCATTCAATCCATAAAACAAAATATACAAATAACAAAGCAGCGGCAGTATAAATGCAAGGTTCCAGTCATAATGATCTTTAATAACTCCCTGCGCAAAAGAAATGATGGCACCACCGGCAATGGCGGTTGACAATAAGCCGGAAGCTTGCGTAGTAAAGCTTTTAAGGCCACTGACCGATAAGGAAAAGATAGTAGCGAACATAATGGAATTACATAAACCGACGGCAATCATTGTCCATACGGCGATAGTACCGGTGCTGTTAACAGATACAGCTATAAGCGCAACAGCCAGCACGGCGCAAACGCTCAGCACCACTGGAGGTTTAATCACTTTCAAAATATAAGAGCCTGCCAAACGCCCCACCAGCATGCTCCCCCAATAAAAAGCAACGTAAGAGTTGGCTTCATTAACAGTAATGTGCAGCCTGTCGGAAATATAATTTGTAAGAAAAGTACCTATAGAAACCTCCGCACCCACATACGCGAAGATGCCGATTATACCAAAGTTTAAATTGCGGAAAGAAAAAATATTACCTTCTTTTTTTTGTGATGGCAGGGAACCCCCTGAAGTTGATTTGATAACCGGCAATGATAGTCTTGAAACAATAATGGCGATCACTATCAGCAGCACTGCAATGCCCAGATAAGGATACCTTACTGCTTCGCTGGGTGCATCGGATGTTTGAAGACGTGAAAGAATCAGGTAAGCGCCAAAAACCGGAGCTGTAGTAGTGCCGATAGATCCCACCCCTTGTATTAAGGTTAACCTGGATGATGCGGTTTTTGCAGGGCCCAATACCGTTATGTAAGGATTTGCAGCAACCTGCAACAAAACAATACCAATGGCTACCACAAATAATGCGGCCAGGAATAAATAATACTGATGCCACACCGAAGCGGGATAAAACAATAAAGCCCCGATTGCAGCAACGGAAAAACCAAGCACCATTCCATTTTTAAAACCTATTCTTGCTACGATCCTGCCGGCCGGAACAGACATGATACCGTATGTAAGAAAAAAATAAACCTGCACTAAAGAAGATTGCGAATAATTTAATGTAAATCCTTTTTTAAAAAACGGCACCAGCGTATCATTCATGCAGGTGATAAAGCCCATCATGAAATAAAGAACGGCCAAAGAAATAAGTGCCGGTGTATAATTATTTGTTTTATGATCGGTTAGTTCAGCGATTACCGGTTGTTGAGAGGAAATAATTGCCATGTAAGTATTAAAGGTTTTAGTTTAAGTTCTGGCGCTGTCTGTCAGCCTTTAGCATTGAGGCATACGCCGAGGCAATATCATTCAGGGCAGCGTTTTACATTTTATTGATATAACATTAGATGAATTTATAACAAAGAAGTGATATGGGATTTAACTAATTAAATTTATTAAAATAGCTTTGAAGGGTTATTAAAAAATTTTAAGTAAAGATGCTTACTAATAGTCCTTCTCCTGAAAATGTCTTAAAACTTTCAACATCTTTGAATAGCTATGCTGCCCAATATAAAAATGAGCTGTTGACCAATGTGCTTCCCTTCTGGTTACAAAAAAGCAAAGACAGCGTAAACGGTGGTTATACCACCTGTTTAAACCGGGATGGAAGCATTTTTGACACCGATAAATTTATGTGGTTGCAGGGAAGGGAAGTCTGGTGTTTCAGTTACATGTATAATAATGTTGATAAAAAGCAGGAGTGGCTTGATATGGCTTTGCATGGCGCCGGCTTCATGGAGCAATATGGCAGGGATGAAAATGGCGACTGGTATTTTTCTTTAACGGCTGAAGGCAAACCCCTCATGCAACCTTACAATATTTTCAGCGATTGTTTTGCTACCATGGCTTTTGCTTCGTTAGATAAAGCGCACCCGGATGACCGTTATAAGAAAATCGCTTTGGATACCTTTGAAAATATTTTAAAGCGGCAGCATAATTGGAAAGGCGGGTATAACAAGGCTTATCCAGGAACAAGAATGCTTAAAAATTTCAGTCTGCCGATGATACTTTGCAATTTATCGCTTGAACTGGAACATTTGTTAGGCGCAGGAAAAGTGAATGAATTCATCCCGGCAGTGATTCATGAAGTGATGGAGGTGTTTTATCAACCTGACCTAAAACTAATTTTAGAAAATGTTTATGAAGATGGAAGCTTTTGTGATTCATTCGAAGGCCGTGTTGTAAATCCCGGCCATGCAATAGAAGCCATGTGGTTTATTATGGATCTGGGTAAAAGAACGGGTGATGATGCCCTTATAGCAAAAGCTTGTAACATAATGCTGGATACCCTTGAATATGGATGGGATAATGAATATGAAGGCATTTTTTATTTTTTAGATGTTAAAGGATATCCGCCGCAGCAACTGGAATGGGATCAGAAATTATGGTGGGTGCATGTAGAAGCGCTGGTGGCGCTGGCTAAAGGATACAAGTATACCGGTGACGAACGTTGCCTTCACTGGTTTGTAAAAGTTCATGATTATACCTGGAAGCATTTTAAAGACCCTGATTACAGCGAATGGTTTGGCTACCTCAACCGCAGGGGCGAAGTATTGCTGCCATTGAAAGGGGGTAAGTGGAAAGGATGTTTTCATGTTCCCCGGGCGCTGTACCAGGTCTGGAAGACACTGGAAGTGTAAGTTCCTGCAATCATAAGCGTTAAATATATTTTACTGCGGTTTTTAAACAAAAAACAATTTATTTGTTATATTTAATAACAATGAGATTATATCATTCTTTTTTAAATAACGATATACTATGATTGAAGACCAGCAAGAACCAGCTTTTACAGAAGATGAAAAAAAGCTCTTCGAAGAATACATCACACAGGATATTAATGATCTTTCCGAATTTGGTACACAACGGCGTCTTTTCCTCAAACAAATGATTGCAATGGGAGGTGGAGCAGTTGCCCTTCAAATGCTGGGCGGATCACAGGCACTGGCGAGTTCTTTCATTGAACCTCCCGACAATATATCACCGGAAATTATAGAGAACGGTGTTAAAGTAGCTTTTAAAGTAAATGGTGCTCCCAAGTCTTTGACTGTTGATTCCAGGATGACCCTGCTCGATACGCTGAGGGAAAGATTGAATCTTACCGGTTCTAAAAAAGGCTGCGATCATGGGCAGTGCGGTGCCTGCACCGTGATCGTTGATGGCAGAAGAGTGCTGTCCTGTCTTACTTTAGCGGCTACCTGCGAAGGATGCACGGTAACAACCATTGAAGGTCTTGCCAAGGGGGGACAACTGCATCCGATGCAGGCGGCTTTTGTAAAACATGACGGATTCCAGTGCGGCTATTGCACGCCCGGACAAATATGTTCTGCTGTTGCTTTAATGAGTGAAGCCAAAAACGGTGAAGCGAGTTATGTTACTGAAACCATCCGTTCGAAAGCTGCACCGGTACAACTGTCAAACGATGAGATAAGGGAGCGCATGTCAGGAAATATCTGCCGCTGCGGCGCCTATCCCAATATAATAGATGCGATACGGGAAGTGCACAGTGGTAAAGATGTAGTGCAGAACTGGCAATTTACCGGTGAAAACAGTCAGACAGTATAGGTTTATAAACCGATTAAAGAAAGCAAACAATGAGACCTTTTAAATATTCAAGATCAGGTGATATAAATTCAGCAACCCAAATGCTGGCGGTAAATCCAAAAGCAAAATTTTTGGCAGGAGGCACAAATATCCTTGACTTAATGAAAGAAGACGTGGAGCGTCCTAACGAACTGGTAGATATATCACGACTGAAGTTAACACAGGTTGAAAAGATTGCAACCGGACCAAATAACGGTGGCATTTCAATAGGCGGAATAGGCAAAAACACAGATGCCGCAAATCATCCGCTGGTACGGGAGAGCTTTCCATTGTTATCACAGGCTATCCTGGCGGGAGCTTCTGCCCAGATCCGCAATATGGCCACTAACGGAGGTAATTTAAACCAACGGACGCGTTGCCCCTATTTTTATGAAACCTCCATGCCCTGCAACAAACGCGAACCGGGAACAGGATGCGGAGCGCTCGAAGGTTATAACCGCCTGCATGCAATTTTTGGCTGGTCAGAAAAATGCGTTGCTGTTCATCCGTCCGACATGTGTGTGGCGCTCGCCGCATTGGATGCAGTAGTAAAAGTTAAGGATGCAAAAGGACAGGAACGCAGCATTCCATTCACTGAATATCATCGTTTGCCCGGCGATACCCCTGAAAAGGATAATAATCTTAACCAGGGCGAATTGATTACAGCAATTGAAATTCCAAAAAATAATTTTGCCGAAAAATCATATTACCTGAAAATCCGCGACAGGTCCAGTTACGCATTTGCATTGGTTTCGGTTGCCGCTGCGCTGGAAATGGATGGCAGTCAGATTAAGCAAGCAAGGATTGCATTAGGAGGCGTTTCGCATAAGCCCTGGCGCGCCATGGAGGCAGAAAAATTTCTGGCTGGAAAAAATGCCAGTGAAGAAAATTTTAAACAGGCTGCCTGGGCCGAAATGAAACTGGCCAAACCGCTTGAGCACAACAAGTACAAAGTGGAACTTGCCCAACGCGGTATTGTCCGCGCCCTTATGCAGGCAATGAGTTAGTTTTCGAGATCAAGGTAAATGCTACCATTACCTTTTATATCGCTTACGTTAAATAGAACACCTGAACGCGTATCACAAATTAAATTTCC
>CAXSIE010000254.1:0-276 GCA_964237295.1 uncultured Flavihumibacter sp.
CTGTATTGATCCTTTTAAACTTTGTATTGATATCCCGGATTGCATCCTTTCGCCAGCCGAAGGATTATTCCTATATGCGACATTTTCCTTATTAATATTTACAACATTGCTGTAAATGGAAGCTGTCTTTCGTAATGAATCGTAATGAGATATAAACGCATAGTGCCTCCTTGTTTCATCGTAGAAGGCATTCGTGATCTGTGATGCAAGGGTTCTTTTTGAATCAGGGCTAGAGCCGTTTCTGATAAACGAATTATATTTAAACATGCAAAGAAA
>CAXSIE010000254.1:286-806 GCA_964237295.1 uncultured Flavihumibacter sp.
CATCAGGGACATCAATATCATGGATACCAGTATGCTTGAAGCTCCATCCGTAAGGGTAAGCCTGTCTTTGCTGCCCATCTGGTAAAGCTTTATCCATGGAAATATCACGATCATGC
Source organism: uncultured Flavihumibacter sp. (assembly GCA_964237295.1). Classification (GTDB taxonomy): domain Bacteria; phylum Bacteroidota; class Bacteroidia; order Chitinophagales; family Chitinophagaceae; genus JADCRZ01. The sequence continues at coordinate 403 of CAXSIE010000254.1, forward strand.
CTAGTACTGCGATAATCAGAAACATGATGATGCCGGCAGGCAATTGTGAACGTTCTTTATTATACCTGCTGTTTGTTAACAATCCACCAAGTATCCACCTGCTATCGCCGCCGAAATTTACCTCGTGTAAAAAAAATTTATATTCTTTACCCCCGGAATTTATATTCTTTATAAAAGACCCGCCAAGACCAGTGTTTATTTTGATCAGTGAATCTTCCCTTAAAACACTTATACCGGATGGAAAGCTTTCGAAGACGGTTTTACCTTTGGAAAAAATAATGTATTCATCAAAGACCGCATTAGGAAGCAGGTATTCCACAAATTGTTTAAAAGTAAACTTTAGTGATCCTTTCAATGTTTCTTTATTATCTGCAAACGTTCTTTGCAAAGCGATAGAAACCTGG
>CAXSIE010000254.1:816-1986 GCA_964237295.1 uncultured Flavihumibacter sp.
GCCGATGGTGTCGTTTACTATTATTTTCACCAGGCTGTCTGAACTATTAGCATCCCTTTTTTTGTAAACGGCCGTATCGTTATATATCTGGGACAGTATAAATTTATCTTGCGGATAACCCTTAATATAATTGGAGAGGTTTGAATCCTGCTTCGCTATAATCAGATTATTAAGCAGTGACACACTGTTCTCTATTTTTTCGTGAATATTCTTATCGATATTTTGCAGTGTTCTGAAGCGTTGTTCCTCTATGTTTCTTTCGTTGTTGGGCAGGTAGATAAAAAAATAGCTTGCGCACAGGAAGCAGAGGCAAAACACGGTGACGACAATATACCCGAGGCTTTTATTAAGATGAAAAAACTTCACTTATGAAAATTTGTGGCTGACAGTAATAAACCTCATCCATAAAGTATGGTACAGTCGTTAATGAATCGGGTAGGAAAAAGGGATGATGTAGAAATCTACAAAAAACCCTTTATAAATGCAATAATCGTTTTGATAAATATTAAACTAAGCTGGCTAAAGGCAGTAATGCCTATATGCTTGGTTGTGACTTAATGAAATTTACTATGTTATTATCAGGATTAAACATGATTCAATTAATGATCACAATCCTAGAACTCGCCCTTTGCATAAGTTGAATTAATAGTAGGAGTAACGCTTCCTCCTTTGGGCTCTAAAGTGATGGTAAATGCCTGGGCGCTATTATTATTCTTCATTTGTATCAGCCGCCCTTCTTCTTTTGCATCAAAAATACCCAGATTTACAGGGTGATTATCCATCATGCCCCAAAGCTGAAACTGTTTATCTGAAAAAGGTTTGGGTATATCGCCTAGCAGCAGAAAGGTATTTTTCGACAGGCTATCCCAGTATATATGTGCCATGCAGTGTCCCTCATTAGTGGGTTCTACCATTGTTGACCATTTAATAGACGGTTTCTGAACAATAGTCTTAAGCGCTGATACAGCTTCAGCATGACTGGAGTGATCGGGCTGATTGGCAGTTGCGATAGTAGCCGAAAGCATTCTTTGGTATTTATCGTTAACGGAGTAAGCCCAGTAAGAGGCGCCGGCAAATAATATAATACAGGCTGCAGCAATGTATTTCCAGATATTTATTCTCCTCACCGGTGATGGCTGACTGCTTTCTTCCTGTAGCACCCCGTTTGCT
>CAXSIE010000254.1:1996-7349 GCA_964237295.1 uncultured Flavihumibacter sp.
ATATAAATCTAAAAAGACGCTAGCTCTTTCTTTTATATATAGTAAATATCGTTAATTCTTAATTACTATTTTATCGTTAGAAAATACTTATATTTATTGATTTTAAAATTTCTTCCTTTAATTGGGCAGGTGGTGGTATCGCTTCCTTCATCAGTTGCTCTTCCAAAGCCTGTTCAAAAGCTTTCCTTGCCTCCACTATTTCAGGATGCCGGTTACATAAAGCTGCAAATTCCTGGTTTTCGGCCTCCGTTGAAACACCAAGAACGCAGCTTTCTATAATTCCACTTTTTATATATTCTTTAATATCCACTATATGTTTGTAATAAGCCCCCCCAACTCTGATAAAGCAGTTTTCATTTTTGTTTTAACTACGCTTTCAGGTATAGCTGCCTTTTCCGCTATTTCCTCAATAGACAGCCCTTTGTAATAATAAAGATTAACAAGGTATTTTTGTTCATGCCCGAGTTTGTTAACTATCGGTTTTAACCCGCCATTATCAATTGCCATCTTTGCCGAATTCGACACGCCATCCATTCTTGATTCTGAGTCTTGTTCCAGATCCTCCCTGTTAATCAGTGATCTTGTTTCATTGATCGCGGTAATACGCATGATTTGTAACATCCAGGTGAACAACTTTGCTTTTGCGGGATCATAATCTTCTACGGAGTGCCAGATAATCATAAAACCTTTATGGATTATCTTATTTACCAGTTCCTTGTTATGAATCATTTGAAGAACAACAGTATATAAAGCAGGAGCATATTTATCATACAGTGCATTGAAAGCTGATTGATCTCTCAGTTTGAGTTGCGCAATAAGCTCAACTTCTTCATATGGTACCTTTATATTCAAATAGTATTCCGGTTAACGTTATAATAGATATGTATGATGTATAAATGTATGAATAGTCAAAGATAAGTGTTTTCATTTAGGTGCTTTGCCTGTTTACATAATTTTTCAGTTACATGCTACCAGGCAGATGAACGGTGCCTGATTTTACCGCGGAGGGGAAGCCGGGGTGAGAAAGAGGTTATACAGATGCTTCCTACAAAGTTTCTGTTTCCGTACGAGGATATTCTGTGTAGCTGCTCCTGCCTCCGGCTTCCCCTCGTGCTGAAATCAGGCTCCGTACCCAGTAAATAAATAAATTTTAAAACATCAATTATTGTTATTTACTTTGCAATACAAAGTACTTTTTAAATATAGTGATTCATTTGTATTTCTGCTCATCACATAAAACTTTTATAGCCGTTCAACACAATTAATCCATCAACATAAAAACAACATATACAAATGGAAACAAGCAACCACTACATAGAACAACCCGGAAACAGGCAGGCAGGTTCTAACAAAATTTTTTTTAAATCACTTATCACCGGCGGATTGATATTAGTGATGCTGATACCCACCATCTTTGTCAGCAACCTGGTTACAGAGCGCCAGGAAAGACAATCCAAAGTAACGGCTGAAGTAAGTGACCGATGGGCAAATGCACAGGTACTCAGCGGGCCTTACCTATACCTGCCCTACAAGATCATCACCCTGGATAAAGACAAGAAAGCTGTTGAAGATCTGGATCACCTGATTATCATTCCTGACATTCTGAATGTAAACGGACAGGTATTTCATGAGCTCCGGTTAAGATCCATTTATAAAGTATTATTGTACCGGGCCAGCTTACGCAACTCCGGGAACTTCCAATTCAATCTTCCCAAAGGAATTGATAAAAACCTAGTTCAATGGCAGGACGCAAAAATATGTTACAGTCTCTCTGACTTCAAAGGCATCGAAGAGCGGCTGGTAATGAATTTCAACGGATCTGATTATGAGCTGTCACCAGGACTGCCTTCCAATGAAATCAGTACTAAAGGGCTGTCGGCTCCTGTCGCTCTTGGGCTGACTGACGAAGGCAAAAAGTTATCTTTTAATATCAGCCTGAAAATAAAAGGAAGCGAGCAATTACATTTTGTTCCACTCAGCGGCAACAGCCGGTTCACTATAAAATCATCCTGGACCAATCCTTCATTCGATGGTAATAACCTGCCTTCCGTACGAACCGTTAATGATAGCGGCTTTATCGCATCCTGGAATTTTAATAAAGCAAACCTTCCCTTCGGCACTATTCTTCAGGATTTTAAATTCGACCTGAATACCCTTGCCTTTGGCGTTACCCTGATACAACCTGCCGACGGTTATGCCAAAACTAACCGCTGCATCAAATACGCCATTTTGTTTATAGGCCTTACTTTCTCCTTGTTTTTTATCATTGAGCTGATGCAGCAAAAACCTGTTCACCCGGTACAATATATTCTTGTAGGACTGGCGCTCATTATTTTTTATACATTGCTGTTATCTATGAGTGAGTTTATCATATTCGACCTTTCTTACCTGATCGCCGCGCTGGCAACTATATTGCTGATCAGTACTTATGCTTACGGTCATTTCAGAAGCAGCAAAACAGCCGGTATCTTTGGCGGAGTGCTTACACTTTTATACAGTTTCACGTTTGTGCTGATCCGGCTTGAAGATACTGCATTATTGATCGGTAGTATCGGCCTTTTTATTATACTTGCATTGGCAATGTATGCCAGCCGCCGGATCAATTGGTATGCAGAACCTCATGTTCCGTTAACCGCAGAAAAAGCGTTCTGATTTTCATTAAGCTCTATAAGCATTTTTAAAGCGCAAAAAGCCAATTTAACAACAATGGCACAAAGCAAATCCACCGGCACAAGAAAACTTATTCTTGAATGGTCATCGTTTCCTTTATGCGTTTACTTTGTGCCATTGTGGTTAAACGCTCATTCATGCAGTTATCTTAAAATGATGTTAGAATTTTAATCATGAAGAATTCTGTGGTTAAAAAAAGTCAATCCATCTACAGCTACAATTTATTTTAACCGTTTCTAGTAAAATCTTACAATAAAAACCATGCAACATATCCAATCATTGCAAAAGACTATAAAGGTCTGGATACTTTTTTTTATAATAGCCCTTATCCTGAGTGGCGTTACCGCCTTTGCTCTTGAAACGGAGCTTTTCTGGCTTTCTTCCCTTATGCCTGACAAGCAAAGCGGACTGTCTAGATGGATAAACACATTTTACCTGGCTTTGCATAACACCAATCTGAAATACCCGTATCTGGCTTATGGTTATGACTGGCTGGCTTTTGCACACCTGGTAATTGCCGTTGCATTCATAGGTCCCTTCCGCGACCCGGTCAGGAATAAATGGGTGATACAATTCGGAATGATAGCTTGTGTAATGATATTTCCGCTGGCTTTTATTGCCGGCCATGTTAGAGGCATTCCGTTTTACTGGCAGCTGATTGATTGCTCATTCGGAGTAATCGGGTTGATACCGCTATGGGTTTGTTACAGGAAAATTGAAGCGCTTGAATTAATGGTTAATAAGTAACGATAAAGAAATATATCAGTGAGCTCTTTTTGCCATCTTAACCTTTCTCCATTCCCATGGTGCAACCGGAGTAACATCTGCCCAAAGTCCTGATTTGGTATTCCTGGCTTCCACTTCAGCCTTTTCATATTGAAGGTCTGATGAATATTTTTTAAAGTGCCATGCATAACCGGCTTTTATCATCAGTAAACCAAGCTCATCTCCGTTCAATTCATAAGTTTTGGCCACCGTTCTGCCATATCTGTCAATGCCGGATGGTTCAATTCTAACTGTTTGTGCGAAGCATAATTTTCCAAGATAATCTTTAGCAACCTTGTAAAACGGCATACCTCTTTCCGGTGCGTCTATACCTTCCATTCTTATCCTTTTGGTAATGTTGTTTGCTAATAGAATATCATAAGTATCACCATCTACAATTTTTATCACTTTACCAACCTTCTCCGCATAACTTGCAGACTTAGTTTTAGGCTCACAACTCACTAATAGCAGGGGAAGAAATAGTAAGAGTTTCAATTTATAAATTATAAGATCAATTTACATCTTGTTCTTTACACTTGGTTATGAACATTTAATACAACACCTTTCGGGAAGGTAATACCAGCTAAACAAAATACTGGTTCTTTACATAATTTCCAGTAAGTAATTGGCTAATCATTCATTATCCAACCCATGCCCATCACCATCCAGCCCTAATACTTAATTCCAGTCATTAAATCCAAAAAACAACATTAATTTCTTATGCTATATAAATATTTACACTTATTTTGTACCACTATTTTTAATAACAAGATTATTTAATAATTATGAGAAATATTATCAGGTCCTTTAGCAGTCTTATGCTGGTTGTAATTATATTTTCAGCCTGTCGCAAAGAACCACCAACAACCGAACAGCCTGGCAGCAAGAATTTCGTCTCAGCCACCTCTTTAGGCGTTTTTCCAAAAGCTACTTTGCAGGCACTCGCCATAAAATCAGGTTTTGGCGATTTCGCGCCGTTAGCATTATATGACGTTGAGTTTTTCAAAATGATTTACAAAACAACTTTCAAGGGTAAGGATATAGAGGTGTCAGGTTTGGTGGCCGTGCCTAAAAACATGCCTACTACTCCCTCTATATTGAGTGCCCAGCATGGAACCATGTTCAAATTCAGCGATGCACCTTCTAATTTTCCCAACTCCTTTACCGGATTTGAATTATTCGGGTCAGCAGGATTTGTAACGGTGATCCCGGATTTTATAGGTTATGGCGTTTCTCAAAATATTCCCCACCCGTATTTTATCCAACAGTATTCCGGCCTGACAGTGGTGGATATGATCAACGCAACCAAATACTTTTTGCAGCAACAAAGTGTGGCTATAACCAGCAGGTTGTTCCTGGTGGGATATTCGGAAGGTGGTTATGTAACAATGGCGGCTCAAAAGGAAATTGAAACCAATACTACGCATCAGCTAACCCTCACCGCTGCGGCTGAAGGAGCAGGAGCTTATGACCTGACTCTTATGCTCCAACTTATCGCCGCTAAACAAAATTATTCAGAGCCTTCCTTATTGGCCCTGCTGCTAAGATCTTATAACAGTACTTATAACTGGAACCGCCCCTACAGTGATTTTTTCCAGGAACCATATGCCAGTAATTTGCCGGCATTGCTCAACGGTTCGAACGACCGGATAACAATAGATGCTGCTTTAACAACCAACCTGCCTGCATTATTCACCCCGGCTTTTAATGCCAGTTTATTGGATCCCACAAAAGAAACAGAATTAAAGTTGCAGCTTAAAAATAATAGTTTCCTTACCTGGGTACCAAAAAGTCCTACGCGCCTTTACCATGGAACTGCTGATGAAACAGTATTTTTTGAAACATCAGCGGTAACCTATGCAAGGTTCCAGGCGGCAGGTGCCACTAATGTTACGTTCATTCCAATTCCCGGAGGCAC
>CAXSIE010000254.1:7359-7658 GCA_964237295.1 uncultured Flavihumibacter sp.
ATATTGTCGCTGGATAAATAAAGGCGGTTGTCAAAATGTGATTCTTCAGATTGATGGATCACACTGTAGTTGTGTACGTTCTTTATCTAATTTCATCTGGTAATCCTTTAATCTAAAGAATCCCCATTCAGACAATTACTTTCTGGAAGGGGATTCTTCATTGTAGGAATCAGCCTGATGCAGTGCTCCTCCGCTCACCAACCTGTTGCCTCCACATTGCGTAGTACAATCCCTTCCGCACCAGCAATTCATCATGTGAGCCTGTTTCAGAAATCTTCCCTTTCTCCAATACATAAATA
>CAXSIE010000255.1:0-7652 GCA_964237295.1 uncultured Flavihumibacter sp.
TCCGCAATATGTTCTCCGATCTTTTGGGGCTTTGTGAAGTCGAATGGAGTTCCTTTCACATCAAGGAAATTACCACTGGGAATCAGTCCGCTGGTTGCCTCCAGAAAATGGCTGGCAAAAATGGTTAGTTCGGTATTTAGTATTTTATCGTCCTTACCTCCGGAAAGATTAAAATAGGAATGATTAGTGAGGTTTACAGGTGTTGCTTTATCAGTTGTTGCCGTGTAATTTATTGTAAGCTCGTTGTTGTTGTTGAGGATATAGGTTATAGTTATATTTAAATTGCCGGGAAAACCTTCTTCACCGTCTTTACTGAAGTAAGTCATCTTTAAAGCCACTTCTTTGCTGCCCGGCACTTCTTCTATGTTCCATATCTTTTTGTGAAAGCCCAGCACTCCGCCATGTATATTGGAAGTAAGGTTGTATTCTTTTCCGTCAAGCGTAAATTTTTTGTTTGCAATACGATTGGCAACACGCCCAATAGTAGCTCCAAAAACTGAATTATCCTTGCCCGTATAGGATGTAAGCGAATCGAAACCCAGCACAACGCTTCCCATTTCTTCATTTTTGTCCGGTGTGATGATATCGGTAATAGTACCGCCGTAGTTGATAACTTTAACCAGCATGCCATTGCTGTTTTTGAGCGTGTACTGAAAGATCTTCCGACCTTCTGTTTCACCAAAAAGCGTTTTGTCAATGGACGGCTTTTCTCCTTTGCTTACGGATCCGGGTATCCGATTAAGTGCCGCCTTATCAGGAATTGCAAAAGCATTAACGGTTACCAGTAGGGGGAAAAATAAAGTAAGGAAAAAAATTACTTTCATATGGAGTTACGTATTGAAATTTAGTGGCTGAATCTGCAAGATTTCTTTTAACTACGGAGAGGTTACACAGAGGACGCCTCTGTGTAACCTCTTCTTTTACTCCGGCTTTATCTCCGTGGTTAAAAATTATTCAATGGGCCGATGCAAATTACATAAATGCTAGCTTTTCACGATCTTGTAAACGCTTCCCTTTGTGTTACCCGGCCCGGTATCAGGATTAGTCAGTATGTATAGCTCGCCTGCAGGATCTTCACCAAATCCTGTTATTTTCAAGTTATGGGGAATATTTTGTAAGGTTACTTTACCCCGCTGCCAATTAGTGCCTGCTTTTTGCAAATAGAACAGCGGCCCTGTCCAGTCAGCAAACACATATTTACCTTTTAAAACAGGCAGTTGAAGTCCGTTATAAACATAACCGCCCATAACGGATACGCCTTCTCTATGGTTAAATTCTGCTATAGGCATTGTAATTCCTTTAATATCGCAGCCGGTAGCTGGATTATAGCAATGCGTTGCTTCCGTGATCCTCCAACCATAATTAGCGCCCTTTTTAACGATATCCACCTCTTCCCAGGTATCCTGGCCAACATCGCCGGCAAACAATTGCTTAGAGGCCCGGTCAAAGGAAAACCTGTATGGATTACGGAAACCATACGCCCATATTTCGGGCTTTACATCCGTCTTGCCAACGAAAGGGTTGTCTTTTGGCACAGTGTAACCGGAATTGGTATTGATATCAATGCGTAATATTTTACCAAGCCAGGTATCCATTTTTTGTCCGTTACCGATTTCACCGTGCTTGTCGCCCTGTCCGCCACCATCACCGAATCCCAGGTATAAATAACCATCGCCACCAAATTGAATACAGCCACCATTGTGATTCTGTTCCGGTTCTTCAATTGAAAAAATAATACGCCCGCTGCCGGGATCAATCTCCTTTGAATTATCCTGTAGTTTATATTCGGCCAGTACTCCTGTATGATCTGATTTCTGAGTGGAGGGGGCGCTATAGAAAACATAAAATTTTTTATTGGATTTAAATTGCGGATGTAGGGCGATCCCTAACAAACCCCGCTCATCATAACCATTGTTTATTTTTTTTAGCTTGCTGCCAAGGTCAAGCAAAGGGTCATCATTTAATTTTCCATTTTCGACCACACGTATTTTTCCGGATTGTTCCGTTATCCAGATAGCACCATTACCAGGGAAGGCAATAGCAGTAGGCGCATGCAAATTATCCGCAATCTGCTGTACATTTAAAGTTATAAGAGATGGATCGTCATATTCTTTAACCGGCCTGGCTTTATGTAAAATATAAGAAGGAAACAGGCACATAGAAATGCCCAGGCCGAATACGATAACAGCAAATCCCCGGACGGGTAAAAACTTCGAAAAAAATTTATTACGGATTGTTTTTTTCATAATGACTTTTATTAGTTTAATACTATTCAGCACTTTATTTAAATTGGTTATCCATTGGTCGTTCGGGCTGTTTTAAAAGTTTAGCAAGACGTATATTCATACTTACCCATGCGAAACGAAGATAATAAATTTGCAAATTCAGGAACTACTAACTTCCTGATGCAGAATAAAACAAGAGGCCGACCATAATCTGTAAATAATTTTTACATGTTTCCACTTAACTAATTGTAATTTATAGTAGCTTTAGTAGCTAAGAAGATAACAATCTGAAAAACCTACTTTCTTTACTATTAAGTTTACCATTTATCTTTCAATCGGAAGCGCAGCCTGTAAACTGCACGTTTAAAGAACCGATTTTCTCTATCAACTTTGGCACAGGATATATAGATGACCTGAATACGGAAACGTATTTCAACTACAGGCGGGTAGCAAGAGATTGTCCTACAGATGGTCATTACGCTTATGCTTCTTTTACCAGCGACTGCTTCCGCAGCGACTGGATAACATTATCCCAAGATCATACGCCGGGTGACGTAAATGGAAATATGATGATAGTAAATGCCTCACCTATCAGCGGTACGTTTTTAACGACCACGATAACCGGTTTAAAAGGAGGCACCACCTATGAGTTCTCAGTATGGATGTTGAATGTATGTAAACCCACTGATAAGTGTCCGTTTCCACTCTTACCTAACATAATAAGCGTGCTGCAAAGACCCGACGGAAAAATTGTGACACAGTTTGAAAGCGGCGAACTGGTACGGCATATGGAACCGCAATGGACCCGGTACCAGGCTCTTTTTACTACGACTCCTTCCGAAAACACCTTGACCCTTTCAATGATCGATAGTGCCCCGGGAGGTTGTGGAAATGATTTTGCCCTGGATGATATCAGCATTCGTGAGTGTGTTAAAATACCCCCTGTAGTCACTCCTAAACCTAAAGCACCTGTAGTAGTAAAAAAGCAACCGCCAGTACTGAAGCCGGAACCTAAAAAGGAAGTTCCGCCACCAATAAAAAAGCAACCACCAGCACCGAAACCGGAACCGAAAAAGGAAGTTCCGCCGCCCATAAAGCAACCGCCGGCGCCAAAACCGGAACCAAAAAAAGTGGTTCCGCCACCTGTAAAAAAGCAACCGCAGGTCACCGAAAAGGTTAAGCCAGCGCAACCACAGGTCAGCCCGACTCCAAAACCGCAACAGCCACTTAACCCACTTCCCAGGCCGCAGGCCGACATACCTGTACCGGTAGATACCATCACTGTTGTTAAACCACGGCCACCGGTGGTACTTCCCCCACCGCCACCTTTGGTGGCAACCCGGGCAAATCCATTAATACAACGAATTGAAACAGAAGCAGGCGAAATCAAGCTTGACCTCTATGATAATGGTGAAGTGGACGGCGACACTATCAGCGTTTATCATAACAATACGCTGCTGGTGGGGCATGCCAGACTTTCAGAAAAAGCTATATCGTTTCACATTAAAATTGATGCTGCACATCCGCATCATGAATTTGTTATGGTAGCGCATAACCTGGGGTCTATTCCCCCGAACACTTCCCTCATGGTAATAACCGCTGGTGCCAAACGCTATGAAGTTTTTATTTCTTCCAATGAACAGAAAAACGGAAAAGTGATTATAGACCTTAAAGAATAAGTTTTATTCCGGGAGGCCCCTTTTATCAATGGCATGAAATTGTCACTAAAATCTCAGAACGTTACATGCGCTGCATTTTTAGTACTTTAATAAAATTCACAAATGAAATACAGAACAATTGGTAATAATGAAAAGGTTTCTGCAATAGGCCTTGGCTGCATGAGCATGAGCCATGCCTATGGAGTGCCTGATGACAAAGAATCTATTGCAACCCTGCATGCTGCTTTAGATGCAGGCATCAACTTCTGGGATACTGCCGATGTATATGGCAATGGAATAAATGAAGAACTGATATCAAAAGTATTGGCTTCAAACCGTGATAAAATTTTTATTGCCACCAAATTCGGGTTTACCCAGGATGCTTCAGGTAAAATGATTTTCAACGGCTCTCCGGCTTATTTAAAAAAAGCCGTGGAAGCAAGTTTAAAAAGACTGAATATTGAAACGATTGACCTGTATTACGCGCACCGCATTGATCCGAATGTGCCCGTAGCGGATATGGCAGGCGCGATGGCGCAATTAGTTAAGGAAGGCAAGGTTCGCTATCTTGGCTTATCAGAAGCATCTGTAAGTTCTATTAAAAAGGCTCATGCTGTTCACCCTATAAGTGCCGTTCAGAGTGAATATTCACTGTTGACAAGAGATGTTGAACAGAACGTGCTTCCTGCCTGTAAGGAATTAGGTATAACCTTTGTTCCGTTCAGTCCTTTGGCAAGGGGACTAATGACAAATACAGTAAATATTAATGAACTGGGTGAAAATGATTTTCGTAAAAAACTGCCACGTTACCAACAGGAATACCAGGATAACAACCAACAATTGTCCGGCGGTTTTGCTGCATTGGCATCACAGATAGGTTGCACACCGGCACAACTTGCATTAGCATGGGTGCTTGCCCAGGGTGATCATATCATCCCTATTCCGGGAACTAAAAAGCGAAAAAATCTTATCGATAATGCCGGCAGTGTTGAGGTACAGTTATCATTGCAACACCTGAGCCAGATAGAAGCGTTGCTTGCAAAATTTCCAGATACCGGTGACCGTTATGATGAAGCAAGTAAAAAAATGGTTGATAAGGGAAGTATGTAAATATCACTGTGTTCGAACAGTTTTTTAACACAGAGAACAGCCGGAGGAGGAAACGCAGAGGGCACAAAGAAATTTCTCTGTGCCCTCTGCGTTTCCTCCTCCGGCTGTTCTCTGTGTTAAAAAAAACACTTACAATTTTTAGCTACTACCTTTCAATACCCTGGATTCTGATCAGCCTGGGTAAGCGCGGGATTGTTGTTCAGCTCTTCTGTCGGGCTGGGCCATAGCAACCGTGCATCACTGAAAGTTCGTCCTGCAGCCTGCATGGCTGTTTTTACCCTGCCTGTTCTTTTAAGATCCCACCAACGCCTTCCTTCCAATATAAATTCATAACCTCTTTCATTTAATACCGCATCACGAAACGCGTCTTTGCTCATTCCCGAAGAATAATCTACCGGTGACACAACCGCCGGATCATACCCGTAAGCCCTTCTTTTTATCATGTTCAGCCGTTCTAATGCCAATGCAGATGGAACGCCTGCAGCCATGTCGGCAGCTTCCGCATAAATAAGAAAGGCTTCCGTGTACCGGTAAATGGGAACGCTGTAATTACCAAATCCCTGCGGGGAGGTAATGAACTTTTTAAAAAGAATAGGAGAAGCGGCAGGCAGTGCAACGCTATCACCGGCAGCGTTTACATATTTTGTATATAGGTTAAAAGATTTTCTCAAGTCTTTATCATTCCAGCTACTGCCTATAAAAGAAGCCAGGTTGGGCAACCAGGCAAAGTTGCCACCACTGCTATAATTATAAGGAGGCGTATTGGGCCGGTGTTCATAGGTAGGTATCTGCGACTGCCTGGTATCTGAATGATGTACCGACATGATATCTTCAGTATTTGTTACGGTAGCAAAGATCTTATAAAAGTCCTCCTGCTTTTTAACCGGTACCAGCGCATAACGTGGAGCGGCTATAACTTCATTTGCTTTTGCTGCGGCCTCGGTCCACTTTTCCAGGGTAAGATATACCTGTGCTAAAAGCATTTTAGCGGCATATTTTGATGCACGGCCCGTTTGGTCGCCAACAGATTCGGGCAAATCTTTTTCTGCAGCTAACGCATCTGCAACAATCAGGTCGTACACCTTGGTTACCGGCTCTCGAACACCGGCAATAGCACTTATATCGTCACTTTCCTTTGTCTTGATAGGAACGGCTCCCCATCCCCTTACCAGGTTAAAGTATGCCATCGCTCTTAAAAAATGCGCCTCGGCTAAGATCTTGTTTTTTACATCATCACTGATTTTCACAACATTAGGCACATTCGCCAGTACGGAATTTGCCTGGTTGATCTGCTGGTACAACAAGGCCCAGTTTGTAGAAGACCTATCTATATTGGTTTGATCCAGGTTTCTGTCAAAGAGCGATATCGGTGCCTGTGATCCGCGCCCGGTAGCATAATCCGAATGAAGTGTAATGAATAAATAATAGGTTATTCCATAGTAATCCGTTCCAAAAGATGAGTACGCGCCCCGGATGGCAGCTTGTGCATCCGATTCGGTTTCATAAAAATTAGCCTTGCTTATAAAGCTCTTCGGCACTTCTTCCAGTGCTTTTTTGCAGGAAGATAGTACTACCGAAAACAGTAAAAATATCAGGACGTTTTTCATTATTCTTAATTGTAGTATTAAAATTCCAATTGAATTCCTGCCGAGTAAATTTTCGCGTTGGGATAGCCGTTAGTATCGGTGCCGACACCCAGGCGGCTTCCTACATCCTGGGAATCATTTCCGGTAGTGTTTACATCAGGGTCAAGTCCTATGTAATGGGTAAGCGTAAAAAGATTATTGGCTTTTACGTAAACCCGCACCCTGTTGAAGTATGACATTCCAAGGGATTTCACAGGAATGTTATAAGCCAATTGAAGCGTTTTCATTCTTAGATAACTTCCGTCTTCAATAAAACGGTTTGACGCGAGCATCTGGGTAGCCGCACTGATCTTTGGGTATTTGGCGTTTGGGTTGGGATTTTGTGCCGTCCAGTAATTACCGAATATATCTGCCAACTGGTTCTGGCCTCTTTGAAAAGAATTTAAATTGGTATACCCTGTTTGAAAAAATATATTGTTTCCCTTAACACCTTCCATGAAAATATTCAAATCGAAATTTTTATATGAGAAGTTGGAATTAAAGCCGAATAAAAAATCCGGATTGGGATTACCTATGATAACACGGTCTAAAGGTGTTATCAGGTTGTCTTTATTAATATCAACATATTTGATGAATCCTTTATCATCGAGCCCGTTTTCTAGGTATCCATAGAACATGCCCAATGGCAATCCCACCCTTGCAATATTATAACCCGATAAGCCCGATAAGAAACCGGTGGAAACGATATCCCTTCCGCCAGAAAGTTTTATTACTTTATTTTTATTGGTGGATACCTGGGCGGAAACATCCCATTTAAAAGCTCCCGTAAAAATATCTGCTGTTGCGCTCAGCTCAATGCCTTCGTTCTGAATTTCACCGATATTCTGAAGGATGGAGCCGAAACCAACCGATGAAGGAAGCGGAACAGAAGCCAAAAGATTGCGAGTATTCTTTTTATAATAGTCAAATGTGATTCCTATCCGGTCGTTGATGATTCCAAAATCGAAGCCCAAATCCAATTGCCCGGTAGTTTCCCATTTCAGCTTACTGTTGGAAATGCCGGAAGGAGCATA